>MIDO01000028.1:8229-9506 GCA_001831055.1 Verrucomicrobia bacterium GWC2_42_7
TCGATAAACTCCAAACACAATTCGCTTTTGAAAAGCGTTTGTGGTTCAAGCTATTATGTAAAATTAACCCAACCCTGTTGTTGTTGGCGGATGTGCCTGTAAACCCCCTCTGGAACTGAGAAAGAGGTTATTTTAAGTTTCGAGTGTGTTGGACATCGGATTCACATTCGGTCACATATATAAATACGCTCCCTCATGTTTGCCTCGTCCGCCTTCTGGAAACCTTGAACTAACCTCTTTCTGCGGGGGGTGTGTGATGATGCGCACGGAAGTAACTTCTTAAAGTTTTGCTTCTGCGCACTATCTCCTTTTCGGAAGGTTTTTTTCGGAAACGCTTTTAGGCGACGAAGTTTTCGCGCTTTTTAATTCAAAAGAAACTTCATGGTGGGAGATACTGGACTCGAACCAGTGACCCCTAGCGTGTCATGCTAGTGCTCTAACCAACTGAGCTAATCCCCCTTGACTAGAAAGCTTATAGGAAAACATACTTTTTCAACGATGCAAGCGGAAAAATAAAAAAATGCAATTAATTGCCTTGAGAAGCGAGGTTTGTGAATCTGGAGTGCGCCAAAAGCCTATTTTTGTGATAGAAGTTAGTTTTGGAGACAGAATGTACCGCATATTGCGATAAAGTAGTTACAACTTCATTCCTCTCGCCGAAGAAAAATTAAAAATTTTTTCTTCGGCGATATTCGCTTTTCTTTGGAAAGCGCGAAAACTTTTCTTTTCTTGCGAAAAGAAAGGTTTTCGCACTTTGTCACTTCTATTTTTCAATAGGCTATATAATTTCGTTTGCGCGAAAGTAAATTTTGTTAAAAATTTACTTTCGCGCAAATAGCTCCTTTTCGGAAAGGGGCTTGGGGAAACCCATTTTGGGTGACCAAAATGGGTTTTCCCCAAAACTTATAAAAGCATAACAAATATGATTTCTTGGGTATCTTTAGCGAAGGAATTTTCTTTAAAGTTTCCTATAAGCTCGTTGGATGCGACAGCGTTGCGGTTCTTGTCTGAGAACCAGGAAGCTCCATGGGCTATTGCTTGTTCGGGCGGGGCTGATTCGGTTGCGTTGGTATTGCTCATGTATGGGCTTTTTCCTCAGATTCGTTCGAAGCTGACGCTTCTTCATTTTAATCACAAATTAAGGGGAGAGGAATCAGAGCAAGACGAAGTATTTGTTAAAGAGCTTGCTGAGGCATTGCAATGCAACAAGTTATTTGGCTCACTGGATGAGCCTTTGTTTGCGGGAAAAAGTATGCCCAATGAGGATGTATTGCGGC
>MIDO01000028.1:9530-9933 GCA_001831055.1 Verrucomicrobia bacterium GWC2_42_7
CTATCGTTCTTTTTGGACATCAGAAGGAAGATGTGGCAGAGACCGTCATGATGCGCCTAGCTCGAGGAAGCAGTCTTTCTGGCCTTTGTGCACCTCGCCCGGTTTCGCTCCATTCTAATAGGTATTATTATGTTCGTCCTCTGCTGGATATTTCAAAAATCGATATAGTCGCTGCATTAAAAAAACTGCAAATTCCTTGGCGCGAAGACAGATCCAACCAGTCTACGCACTATTTTCGCAATCGCGTCAGGCACGAACTCTTGCCTGTTTTCCAAAAAATTAGCCATGCGCCCCTATTCGATTCTATTGCGCGGTCGCGACGATTGCTTCAAGAAGACGATGACGCCCTAAACGCCTGGCTTGATTCCATTTATCCAGCTGTTTCTGAAAATTCCTTAAATCT
>MIDO01000029.1:0-3645 GCA_001831055.1 Verrucomicrobia bacterium GWC2_42_7
TTTCTACGAATCATTTGGCTTCAGCCCCCAATCAGGCTTCGTGCCGGCTTTTATCCTCTTTAGCATCCTCAGCGGACTCGTCACCTTCTGGTTTAAGCCCCTCTTAAATAGGATTTCTAGAAAACACGAATACCAAGCAGACGCCTTCGCCAAACAAGCCCTCGGCAGCGGTGCCCCCCTCATTCAAAGCCTTATCAAACTCCACGAAAAAAATCTCAGCAACCTCACCCCCCATCCCCTCTACAGCGCCGTCCACTACTCGCATCCCACTCTTCTCGAAAGAGTTAAATTGTTGTAATGTTGGAGGAACTGCTTTTGGTCCCCCAAAAGCGTTCCCCCAAGCCCCCCTCCGAAAAAGAGATCGTTGCGCAGCAATAAAATTCTTCGGAATTTTATTGCTGCGCAAAAGTTCTTCTTTCGAGAGTGACTTGTGAAAAACCGCATTAAAAAAATAACGAATGCTGGCTTCTTTCGTTCATCCCAAAAGAGACTTTACGCGGGAATAAATTTTTTCAAAATTTATTCCCGCGCATTTTCTCCTTTTCGGAAAGGGGATTGGGGAAAACGCCTTTGGGTGACCAAAAGCAGTTTTTCCCAAAAATTCTAAGAATTCTTTCCTCTTGACTTGACCGAGGGGTGAGGGAGGGGTATTTTTAATGGGGTTGTAAAAATTATGAAAGATAGTTCGTACAAGATATTGGATGCAAACGAGGCAGCGGCATCTGTGGCTTATCGGTTGAGCGAGATAATTGCAATATACCCCATTACACCGTCATCGCCAATGGCGGAGTTGAGTGACGAATGGGCGTCGGCGAAGAAGAGGAATATCTGGAATGTCATTCCGGAAGTTGTTCAGTTGCAATCGGAAGGTGGTGTTGCTGGTGCCGTTCATGGAGCCTTGCAAGGGGGTGGTTTGACGACTACTTTTACGGCATCGCAGGGACTTTTGTTGATGATCCCCAATATGTACAAGATTGCTGGCGAGTTAACGCCATTTTGTATGCATGTGACAGCGCGCGCGTTGGCCACTCATGCACTTTCTATTTTTGGTGACCACTCGGACGTAATGGCTTGTCGGCAAACGGGATTTGCGATGTTGGTATCGAATTCCGTACAGGAAGCTCAAGACATGGCCTGTATTGCGCATGCGGCAACGTTGATTTGTAGGGTGCCTTTCTTGCATTTCTTTGATGGCTTTAGGACCTCGCACGAGATCAACACCTTCCATTTCCTAAAAGACGAGCAGTTAATGGAGATGATTGACGAAAAGATGCTACAAGCGCATCGTTTGCGGGCCCTGTCTCCGGATAATCCAGTCATACGCGGCACTGCGCAGAATCCCGATGTTTTCTTCCAAGCAAGGGAGGCTAATTCGCCTTATTACGCAAAAATTCCTTCTATTTTAGAGGCATTGTTTGAAAAGTTTTATAAATTAACGGGCCGTAAATACAGCGCATTTGAATATTATGGCGCACCTGATGCAGAAGAGGTCATTGTTTCGATGGGGTCCAGTTGCGAGACCATTGAGCAGACCGTGGATAATTTAAATTCGAAGGGCCGCAAAGTTGGGTTAATTCGAGTCAGGGTGTTCCGTCCATTTAATATTGAGGACTTAGTGAAAGCGCTGCCAAAGTCGGTTAAGAAAATAGCGGTACTTGATCGCACTAAGGAACCGGGGTCGGTTGGCGAGCCTCTCTATCAAGATATTTTATCCGGTTTAGCGGAAGCAAAGAACGAACAAATTTTATCACAGAGCTTTAATCCTATTATTGTCGGTGGGCGCTATGGGTTGGGATCGAAAGAATTCACGCCAGCCATGGTAAAGTCGATCTTTGACGAAGCCCAAAAGGATCGGCCAAAGAATCATTTTACCGTCGGCATTAATGACGACGTCTCGCATTCATCGCTTCCAATGGACGCAGACCTAGACTTAGAAACGGACGACGTGTTTCGTGCCTTGTTTTACGGGTTAGGCGCAGACGGTACGGTAGGTGCCAATAAAAATACCATCAAAATCATTGGAGAAGAAACACCTAATTACGCGCAGGCATATTTTGTCTACGACTCGAAAAAGTCGGGCGCAATGACGGTTTCCCACTTAAGGTTTGGGCCAAAACCCATTAAATCGCCCTATTTGATTCAAAATGCACATTTTGTGGGTTGTCATCAACCGCAATTCATGGAGCGATACGATGTTTTGAAAAATGCGGCCAACAATGGCGTATTCTTGCTCAATTCGCACCATAAATTGGAGGAAGTTTGGGACTCGCTGCCACAAGAGTCACAACAGCGCATTATCCAAAAGAAACTGAAGTTTTATACGATTGACGCTTACAAAGTGGCCAAGGACACCGGCATGGGCGGTCGCATTAATACCATTATGCAGACCTGCTTCTTTGCCATTTCCGGAATACTCCCAAGAGATGAGGCCATTGCAAAAATCAAGCAATCTATCAAAAAGACTTATCTCAAAAAAGGAGAAAGCGTTGTTCAGAAGAACTTTGAGGCTGTCGATGCCACATTGGCTAATTTGCACGAAGTTAAGGTTCCTGCAACTGTGACCTCGAAGCACAGAGTGCCTCCTTCCGTTCCTGCTCATGCGCCTGATTTCGTAAAAAATGTTATAGCCAAAATGATGGAAAACGACGGGGATAACTTGCCTGTCAGTGCATTTTTACCAGATGGAACCTGGCCAACAGGAACCACTAAGTGGGAAAAACGCAATATTGCCCTCGAGATCCCAACTTGGGACCCTGCTCTCTGTATACAATGTAATCGTTGTTCGCTAATCTGTCCGCATGCGGCCATTCGCTCCAAGTACTTCCCTGCAACCGCGTTGCAAGACAAACCGGAGTCTTTCAAATCAATTGAATTCCGTTCACGTGAATGCCCAGGTCAACAATTTACAATCCAGGTCGCCCCTGAAGATTGTACGAGTTGTGGGTTGTGCTCAACCATTTGCCCTGCAAAGGATAAGACAAATCCGAAGCACAAGGCATTGGACATGCAACCCATTGAGCCTCTATTGGAAAAAGAACGGACAAATTTCGAATACTTTGAAACCTTGCCCTATCCCGATCGCTCCACATTGCCACTCGACATCAAGGGATCGCAATTTAGAGAGCCTCTTTTTGAATTTTCCGGAGCCTGTGCAGGTTGCGGAGAGACTCCCTATGTCAAACTCTTGACCCAATTGTTCGGAGATCGCCTCATCATTGCCAATGCGACCGGCTGCTCTTCAATCTACGGAGGAAACTTGCCAACTACGCCCTATACCGTCAACAAAGATGGTCGCGGGCCTGCATGGGCAAACTCCCTGTTTGAAGACAATGCCGAATTCGGCCTTGGTCTGCGCCTCGCTGTCGATAAAAAGGCAAGCATGGCTCAGGATTTATTGAAAGTAAATGCTGGCATAATCGGAGATTCCTTGGTCGAAGAATTACTAAAGGCAGATCAATCCTCCGAAAAAGGAATTGAGGAACAACGTAAACGTGTCCAACAACTTAAGGAAAAACTCCAGTCTTCCAATAGCCGAGAAGTCTCTATGCTCAAGGACATCGCCGACTTCCTCGTCGAAAAGTCTGTCTGGATCCTCGGTGGCGACGGCTGGGCCTACGATATCGGCTACGGTGGCCTCGACCACGT
>MIDO01000029.1:3669-6733 GCA_001831055.1 Verrucomicrobia bacterium GWC2_42_7
TGTGCTCGTCCTAGATACAGAGGTATCCTCCAACACCGGCGGTCAACAATCGAAAGCTACCCCTCTCGGGGCTGTAGCTAAATTCGCTGCCTCAGGTAAAGCAACTCCCAAAAAAGACCTCGGATTGCTAGCCATGAGCTACGGAAATGTGTTTGTCGCCCAAATTGCAATGGGTGCAAAACAAGCTCAAGCCGTCCAATCCATGGTCGAGGCTTGCAAGTATCAAGGACCGTCATTGGTCATCGCATATAGCCATTGCATCGCCCATGGGTACAACCTCAATTTCGGCTTACAACAACAAGAATTAGCCGTAAAAACAGGTTACTGGCCTCTATACCGCTACGACCCAGATCGCACAGCGGCTGGTCAACAACCTCTAAAATTGGACTCCGACGCACCTAAAGTGCCTCTGTCTCAATACATTGAGAACGAAGCAAGGTACCGCATGCTGGAAGCACAAAACCCAGAACGCGCCGCCATGTTGGCAAAACTAGCCCAGGAAAAAGTCAACGAACGCTTCGCCTTCTATCAAAAACTAGCCGGCGTTTCGGTGGAAAAATTAAGTTGAGTTTTGTTTTCCGAGAACCTTTCTTTTCGCAGGAAAAGAAAGGTTCTCGGGCTCTCCCAAGAAAAGCGAATAATTTGGCGATCAAAATCTTACAGATTTTGATCGCCAAATGGGTGTAGGGCATGCACTTGAGTGGCATAAATGCTCTGTTTTTCAATCGACTTAATTTGTGCATAGTTAAGATCCTCTTTCTGGCTGCAGAAAAATCTGAGAACGCGAATTTACTTTAAGCGAAGTATTGTTTTATTAAATACTTACAAGTAACATCATCTAAAATTTTATTATCCTCCTTACGTGAGAGATGAATTTTTAAAATTCATCTCTCACGTAATAAACTCCTTTTCGGAAGGGGTTCGGGGAAACGCTTTTGGGGGACCAAAAGCAGTTTCCCCGAATTTCCTTATCTCAACTAAGATGAGTATATTTTATAATACAATAAGTGATGCCAAGAAGGTGTTGGTGGTTGACCTAGGATTTTTAGGGGACACGATACACATGTTACCTGGGTTGTGGTCCATTCGGGAGGGTCTTCCGCATGCGCGGCTGGATGTGATGGTAGGCGATCATATACAATCGCTCATGGGGGTTACGCCGTGGGTTGATAGGGTGTTGGGTTATCCTCGATATCCGAAGGGGCCAAAGTGGTACCAAGACATCGGTCGGGTGATGAAGTTGCGTAAGGAAAAGTACGATGTTATCATCAATCTGAATGGATCCGATCGTTCTTGTTTTTTGACGTTTGCCATAGGCGCTCCTTATCGATTAGGGCGGGTGCCTCCGAGAGAAAAGTTTATAACGAACCATTGTTTTACTCACAGAGTAAAGGTTCCATACCGGACAATGCCATGTTACTTACAGCGGTGGGAATGTTTGAAAAAGGTTGGATTTCCCAATAAAGAACCCGTCTTCAATATCTCCATTCCAGAAGCGGTAAAAGAAAAAGTCGATAAATTGCTAGCAGGTAGACGCGATTTTGTTCACGTAAGCCCTTTTACGACAGAAGATTATAAAGGGCTACCGTTAAACATACTTGCGCGTTTTTTAAATTTTATAGAAAAACCACTAGTCATTTCTTGCGCGCCAAGCGAAAGAGAATTAAAAAAACTACACCAATTACTTCCCTTATTAAAAGTAAAACCATGGCGAGTTTTCGAAGGGAACCTGTCTCTTCAGGAATTAGCGTGCGTAATTGGTAGCAGCGAAAAGCACATGGGTGGGGATTCTGGTGCCTTGCATGTTGCGCTCATGATGGGTGTTTCGACTTTATCGTGGTTTCGAGAATATCCCGGAAAAGTAGAATGGCTCCCCATCGGTCCCAAGCACCGCTACCTAATAGGTGAAATGTCGCCCCACGGCCTCCAAAAAATCTCCTCCGAAGATCTTCAAAACGCCCTTGGGTAGTTGGGGAAAACCCATTTTGGTCCCCCTGAAAAGTGTTTCCCCAACAGAAAAACGTGATTTCATTTTTCGAGTGCGTTCGGCTGCGGACTCACATTTCGGTCACGTACGTATGTACGCTCCCTCATGTTCACCTTGCCCGCCTTCTCGAAAAAATGAACTGACGTTTTTCTGGCCCCTTCTGAATAGAAGTTTTCTCCGTTTTTTGTGCAGACATTGTTTGGGGATATCGGCATCTAAATTGAACAAAGAACTCCATTTTTCGCGGAAGAAAAATCTGAAAGATTTTACTTCCGCGACGGTCGCTTTTCTTTGGAAAGCGCGAAAACCTTTCTTTTCTGGAAAAGAAAGGTTTTCGCATTCCTTCACGAACTCCTTTTCGGAAATGGGTTTTCCCCAATTACACATATTCTTTCTTTTTGATCCAACTTTGGGATTCGCGAAGGTAGATACGGCGGATGTGATCGACGATTTCTGGGATGCTGCGGTTGTCAGTGGATACGGCGGTACCGGCTTCTAGGTAGAATTTTTCACGTTCTTTTAGTAGGGCTAGAATTTTCTCTTCTGGGTTGTCGACGTTCAAAAGGGGGCGTTTATCTTTGCCGAGGACTCTAGATAGGATTACTTGGGTGGAGGCAAATAGGCTAATGACGATGCCTTTTTGTTTTAACAAGTCTAACATTCCGGGTTGGACTGCTAATCCCCCACCGCAAGAGACAACGCAATTATTTGGGGGGTGTCCTGTCTCAATGAATTTGCGTTCCATTTGGCGAAAATGGGATTCTCCGAGGAAGTTAAACATTTCGCGAATACTTATGTTTTCTTCAGCCTCAATGACGGAATCGGTATCGATGAACTCAAAGCGTATTGAAGACGCAACTCTCTTTCCAATAACAGATTTTCCTGTTCCCATGAACCCTATGATGTATAAATTAGGTTGGATGTTGCTAATGTCTAACATACTCTTATGGTTGTCTATTTAGGCTAAAAATATATTTAGGCAATGAAATTTTTTATTGACGTTTAGCAAAAAGAAAGAGATCCTGGGAGCTCTATGAAGAAGCATTCTTTATATCTCTGTCTTAGTATGGCCGCAGG
>MIDO01000030.1:0-6728 GCA_001831055.1 Verrucomicrobia bacterium GWC2_42_7
CTTTATGGAATGCGTGTAGACTGGAGCAAAGCGGCAAACATACTTCTTTTCCCCTCGACCTTGTACAAGAAGCGGCCAAAAAAGACGTCTTTCGGTGTAGACCGGTTTATATTCATGACGCGTTCCAAAAAAAGGCCATACGACTGTTGTGTCATTGAAGTCAGCATTTGTCTCAAGAGAATAGAGCGGAAGAAACCCTTTGCGAACACGCGGGATTGGATTGTCGAGCTTATCCTTGTAACAATACATCAATGGCCAAATATTGAAGCGGTTATCATACTTCTCTTTTTTCCAAAAATGTCCACTGATTGGCCAAATGGCTCCTCCTCCGCAATCCTTTCCTGTTTGCCCCTGAATAAGAGGCCAAGGTGTTGAGTAATGCGTCTCGGTTTTGACGCGCGTTTTTAACCAAAGCGGCCACGCAAAAAAGGCAAATTCGTCTTTCCCGAAAAAATAATACATTTTGCCGCCCAAAGGAAAGACTGCTTCATAAGAAGTCCTTTTGTCTCCAGTATCTCTATAAAAATAAATAGGAAAAGCCATACTGTCATGAACCCGCGACCCCGAGGGGAATTTAGTCGTTCGACTTTGAATTAAGCCGAGTATTGACCAACGTTCATGATTAGGCTTCTTATGATGAGAAAAAACAGGATAAAGAATGTAAGAATCAGTGGATTGTGCAATCGAATCGTGGTAATTCAATGTAATTGGGCGGATCGTTAACATCGTCCGCGGTTCCACGTAAGTTTGTTCAACAAGAGGGCCTAAAACCTTAGCCCGCTCTAACTGCTGCGTCTCATAATTGCGATCCTCAACCCTCATTGGCCAATAATTGTACACTTTAGGCCAAGTTGGACTCTCTTCTTTTTTACTGGAAGTCCCTCCGACTTCCCCATAACCAAAAGACATCATTGTTCCCTTCAAAACAACACCTAGTGCCAAAAAAAATCTGTTTTTTTTCGCGAAAGAAAATGCGTCGACTTTTGGAAACATTTGGTCTTTTATGAGAATTTAATAAAATATTGCCACCAGCTCCCTGCACAGGAACTCGCTATATTAAAGGTTATATTTATGAAAAAATCAATGAGAATTTCGGGTGGAATTGCAAAAAGCATTAGCCTAAAGTGCCCACCAGGGAAAACCGTGCGCCCAGCAACCGATTTTACCCGTGCCGCCGTTTTCTCATCCCTTGGTAACCTAATTCAAGGGAGCAGCTTTCTCGACCTCTTCTCTGGAACCGGCGCGTACGGCCTAGAAGCGCTTAGTCGCGGGGCCACGCGCGGTGTATTCGTCGAAAAAAATAATCAGGCAATCGCTTGTATCAAAGAAAACCTATCCTCGACAGCAAAAAGCCTGCAACTCTCAGAATTGCAAGATTTCTCAATAAGACATCAGGATGCGCTCTCTTTCACTTCTAGCGAAAAATTTGATTTGGTCTTTGTTGACCCCCCTTACGAACTGATCAGGAGCGACTTCCTCTCCATCTTTAAAATAGCCGCTGCCTCCCTAAAAAATATCCCCTCTGCCCGTCTTATCTTCGAAATGCCCGCAGATTTCCTCCCTCCCTCTTCCCCTCTTCTCCTCGAAGAACTAAAAAAATTAGGGAAATCCGGGATCAACCAGCCCACCGTTAGGTTATACGGGTGGAGAGAGGTCTCTTAGGATTAAAAAGGGAAACAATGCGCGAAAACCTTTCTTTCCTCGAGAAAAGAAGAATTTTTGGCTTTTCCAACAAAATCTCTTTTTAGGAAGGGACTTGAGACGCCCCATTTATTATAACATTACAAATAGCTCGTTTCAGTAGATTTAATTATATAGGATGTTGCGCAAAACAAAAATTTTTTCAAAATTTTTGTTTTGCGCAATAGTCTCCTTTTCGGAAAGGGGCTTGGAGAAAACTCATTTTTGGCGACCAAAATGGGTTTTCCCCAACCTTCCCCTTAAAAAATCCTTCCCATGAATAGACCTTTTGATTTCCATCGGAACAGTAACCCGCGTTTATTGATTTTTTATTTTATAGTGGTCTTGGCATTGGCTATATTATCAGTAGGCTTAGCGGTAAGGCAGGTATTTCAATCTGGTTTTTTTAGACAACAAGAGAAACAGCAGAGTTTACGTCGGATTATCCATCCGGGGCCGCGCGGACAGATATTCGATCGCAATGGAAAATTGTTAGTTGGGAATCGTCCGAGGTTTTCTTCTGTTGTCTATTTGGGAGAGTTGCGCCAAGAGTTTCGGCAGGAATATGCAAGGGAAATTAAATTGCTTCGTTCCCAAGGAATAAAAGACTTCGATCGGCAACAAGTCCAATCGTCATGCAGAGCGGCCGTGGTACAACGTTACCTGGATGAAATTAATCGCATTTTGAAAGTAAACTACAGAATTAATGAGAAAGAATTAGAGAAGCAGTTTCGCCAGCGGCTCCTCCTTCCGATGACACTCATTCCGGAGCTTACGCCAGAGGCCTATGCAAAACTTGTTGAGCAGATCCCTGTCAATTCTCCCATTCAAATTTATACGGATACGGTTCGCTGCTATCCCTATGGTTCAGCGGCAGCCCATGCACTGGGTTATGTCGTTAGTTCAGATGAAACGCTTTCTGAGGAAGATGAAATCTTCCCCGGCGAGGAATTGACCACCTTTAGCGTAAAAGGTAAGGTGGGAAAGGCTGGTTTAGAGAAACAATTTGATAACGAACTGCAGGGTGTTTGTGGGGGAGAGATCCGATTGGTCGATCCTGCTGGGTTCCAATACGAACTGCTTAGCAAAAAGAAGCCTCAACAAGGGAATAATTTGTTTATTAGCATCGACATTGATATCCAGCGTGCTGCTGAAGAAGCGCTTGCGCAACGTACTGGATCTGCTATTGCCTTGGATGTGCAAACAGGAGAAGTCTTGGCATTAGTAAGTAAACCTGATTACGACCCCAATTCCTTGGTTCCCTACATCCCCACTTCTGTTTATAAAGAAATAGATGCGAAAGGCGGATGGTTCAACCGTGCCATTCAAGGACTTTATCCTCCGGCCTCTCCCTTTAAGTTAATTTCCTCCATTGCGTTACTTAGACACCATATCGTCGACAAATGCAAGACGGAGTCCTATTGCGGCGGTGCTTTAAAGATCGGGAACCGCCAATTTCATTGCCATAAGCTGGCAGGACATGGGAGAATTAATTTACAAGAAGCTATCAAGAATAGCTGTTGTGTTTACTATTATGAACACGTCTTAAAAGCTGGTTGTGAGCCTATCATTGAAGAAGCCCGACGTTTTGGATTTGATATGCCAACTGGGATCGAGTTGCCTTACGAAAGCAAAGGAATGATTGTTCCCTCCCCTCTATGGAAAAAAAATAAATACCTGGGGGCATGGACAAATGGCGACACAGCGAATATGTCAATTGGCCAAGGGTACTTACTCTCTACTCCTATTCAAATGGCGTGTTTTGCTGCCTCCCTCGCTAGAGGAGAAACTCATACAAAGCCAACAATACTTTGTGTTTCAGAATCCGAACGCAGTAAAATCAAACACGGCGGAGAACCCATCCATCTGAGTCCCGAAGACTACAGTTTTATTATCGAAAGTATGGCCCTAGTTGTTGAAAGTGGGACAGGTATCCATTCTAAATTAGAGAATGTCCGTGTCGCTGGTAAGACAGGTACCGGCCAAATTACCGTCAATGGAGAAAAGCGTCACGTCGTATATTTTATCGCATTTGCGCCAGTCGAAAAGCCGCAAATAGCCATCGCCATTGCCATCGAGGAAAAATCTGCCCTTGATAACTTCAGTGGCAGTCGCATCGCTGCCCCAGTTACCCAAAAAATCCTTCAAAAATTCTTTGAGTGAAGCACACTTCTATAGTTATATAGTGAAATGTATTGAAAATGAATACAGTATTTTGTTTTGGGACGTCTTCTCATCCATCGCATAATAAAAACCGTAAAGTTTTGATTATGCGATTATTAAAAGTTTTTCTTGGGAAGGTGCGGAAACCTTTCTTTCTTCAGAAAGAATGGTTTCCGCGTATCTATTCTCAATGCTATTAACTATAGCACGCTGCAAAAGATAGGCGACAAGTTGCGAAAACCCTTCTTTTCGCAGGAAAAGGAAGGTAGAGGACTCTAAAACCCTATTTTTCGGAAAATGAAGATGTATTTAGGATATATTATGATTGAACTACGTCTACGTTCTAACAAGTTCTGAAAGAACTTATTAGAACGCAGATTGCCTCCTTTTCGGAGGGGTACCAGAAAGAGTCAGTTCTGTTTTTGAGAAGGCGGGCGAGGCGAACAGGAGGGAGCGTACATACGTACGTGACCAGACTGTGAGTCCGACGGCCAACACTCTCAAAACAGAGCTCATGCTTTCTGCGGGGAAACTCTTTTTTGAGGAATAAAAGCAGTTTCCCCGTAGTTTTTAGAGGTCTTCACTTAAAGAAATTCTTCTTCTTCCTTGTTTTTTACAAAAGTGTCCAAGAGGGTTTTTTGAAAATTGAAAAACCAATAACAACAAATGAGTATCATGATTTCTGATAGGAGAATATCCGTGAAGATACGTAGCCAATAATTGAAGTGGAAAAAAGAGCTTTTTGAATTAAATAGGGCTAAGAAGAGAAGGATAAAGAAGTTTCCGATGAGGGCTATTACTGAACACTGAAGGTAGTCTTGGCGCCGAATACGGTGTTTGATGAAGGCGATGATTGTAAAGTCAAGTAATAGGAATGGTAGAGCGGAATAAGGGAGAGGGGTATCCCAAAAGAGACCTATCAGTATCACACACAGAAACCCTTGGCCCAAAGGTAAGTAAAGGGCAGGAAAGATAGCAAGTAGCCCTATAACACTTAAGTGTATTGATAAAGGAGCGAATGCATCGTTGACCATTCTATTCAAAAAAATCAAAACTACTGCCCCTAAGAAGAGAATGGAAAGTTTGATAATTGAATGAGACATAAGGCGTTGGGAAATATATGTATTTTACTCCAATTCAGAGGGGATAAGGACTGCGACTTCTTGTATTTCAAAAAGACGTGGGTCTAGGCTGACAGTACCGGATTGGAAAAGACCGTCAGCTTCCGGTTGTAGTTGGTTAACAAAGCCAATGATTAGCCCATCAGGGAAAATCCCTCCTAATCGCGAGGAAACTAAGTGAATGCCGGCGGTTATTTTATTGGGTGCGTTTGTGACATAGCCTGTAGGAGATGAAAAGGGCTTATTAATAAGGCCCTGGTAAATGACAGGAGAATTGTCGCTTTCAAAATGTGCAGAACAGCGAAAATTTGGACTGGTTACCAATTCTACCACCGCAGTTGTGGCGTAGGATTCAGCAATTTTTCCCACAACCCCTCCGCCGAAAACAACTGCCTGTCCGGGCATGATCCCGTAATTTTGCCCCTTTCGAATTATGAGTTGTTGCCACCAGGCGCTTATGTCCCTAAAGCAAACCCGAGCGACTTCATAACGAAAGCCAGGGTTTGGGGGAAGATGTAATAACAGTTCAAGGGCCTCTATTTCCGTTTGGGTGCTTTTGTTTTCTTGCTTTTGCAATGAGTGATAAGCGTTTAGGCGCGAAAGATCTCGACAAGTCTCTATCAGTTCCTTTTTGGAGTGTAACTGTAATTCGAGATAAAATTGAAAATCCTTAATGTGGGAATGCAACGTCGCGAAAGGTGCTTGAATTTCAGCAAATGTCACCTTCGTAAAAGAATGAAAAACAGGCGGCAAGCCCCACCACACCAGCAAAAAAATGCCAAGAACAACAAATGGTTTAAATGAATGTCCACTTTTATGCGATGTCATGGTATAGGAAATTTTTATGAGGAAAGATGTCCGGAAACCTTTCTTTTTGAGAGAAAAGAAAGGTTCCTGAGCCTTCTAAAGAAAAACTAATGCCTAATCAAAATCTTGCGATTTTATTAGGCGAGAGAAAGAGGTTTTGTAAGCAGCCAGAGAATCGAATTCCTCAAGTCGATTTTTGCAGTTTACCTATAAATATTTTTTATGAAAGAAGTAGATATCTAGAAAACCCACCTTTCCATGAAAATAAGGGAGAATATCTTTCGCGAAAGAAAAATCGATAGATTTTTAGTTTCGCGAAAATAACTCTTTTCCCAAAACTTACTACCTTCCTCTTTATTAATTCTCGTCTTGTAGCCAGAATGAGAGGTCTTGTAGGACGGCGCCTGTCCCGTTGGCAACGGCGCTGAGAGGGTCTTCCGCGACTACAACCGGGAGGCCGGTGGCTTCACTGAGCAATCGGTCGAGATTACGGATCATGGATCCTCCTCCTGCCAAGACGATTCCGCGGTCAATCAGGTCAGAGGATAGCTCAGGGGGGCAGTGTTCGAGGGCGTTTCGTACAGCTTCAACCATCGATGCGAAGCAATCCGAAAGAGCTTCACGTACTTCTCTATCTTTTATTAATACTGTGCGAGGAAGACCTGCTACGAGGTCGCGCCCTTTGATTTCCATCGAAAGTTCGGTTTCTAGTGGCAATGCGGATCCAATTGAAACCTTCAAATCTTCGGCCGTGCGCTCACCTATCATTATATTATAGGCGCGTTTCATGTAATTAATGATTGCTGCGTCCATGGCGTCTCCACCGACCCTCAAGCTTCTGGCAAAGACGATACCTGCAAGCGATATGACGGCAATTTCTGTTGTACCTCCACCTATATCGATGATCATGTTTGCGGCAGGATCTGCAATCGGCAATTCGACACCAATAGCAGCTGC
>MIDO01000030.1:6746-8169 GCA_001831055.1 Verrucomicrobia bacterium GWC2_42_7
TAGAAGGACTTCCCTTGCTCCCGCATGGATGGCAGATTCTTTAACCGCTCTGCGTTCAACCTCTGTAATACCGGATGGGACAGCAATTACTACACGTGGTGGGACTAATTTTGTTGAGCGTGAAACCTTGTTGATGAAGTACCGTAGCATGGCTTCGGTAATCTCAAAGTCTGCGATAACGCCATCTTTCATTGGTCTGAGGGCGGTGATGTTTCCAGGAGTACGTCCTAACATCTTTTTAGCATCGAGTCCAACAGCTCTGACTTTCCGTGAATCCGTATACACGGCTACTACGCTCGGTTCTCGGAGCACGATGCCTCTATCTTTTACGTAAACAAGAGTGTTGGCGGTTCCTAAGTCAATACCGATATCGTGGGAGAGAAACCCGAAAAGTTTGTTGAATCCTAATAATCTGATGATGGAGTTCATTGACGACCGCCTATTCGCATTGAGAATATGTTTGCAATGATACTTATAGAAATAAAATTGCTTGGCAATGAAATTTTATTGATATAATAGGAATTCGACCTAACTCAGGAAATAAGAGGAAATGGAAAATATAAATATTATAAAGGACCTGGCCATCGTGCTAACAGGAGCGGGCATTGCAGGGATCGTATTTCATTGTTTGAGACTACCGCTGTTGCTGGGATATATCCTTGTTGGTCTATTGATAGGGCCGCATTTGCTTCCCTTTGACGTAGTTGACGAACAACTTATTGGGGGGCTGAGTAGCTTTGGTATTATTTTTCTGATGTTTTATATAGGACTCGAGTTTGATTTGAGGAAACTTCAACAAACGATAGGTCCTGTCATTGGGGCTCTCCTTCTTCAGACGATTGCCATGTTTTCGATAGGGACTCTTATTGCTTCATCCTGCGGATGGGGAGGCTTAAATTCTTTCTTTTTAGGTGGATCTCTTTCAATCAGCTCGACAATGGTTTCCGTGGCTTCATTGAGAGAACAGCATTCCTTGAATAAAAGCTTTGCTCAGTTTACCTTAGGTATTCTTATCCTTGAGGACATTGTAGCTATTTTGTTATTGGTTATCATGACCGGTATTTCTGTTACAGGAAAGTTTAAGTGGGGGGAAGTTTGGGAAGTTTCCTTTTTTGTTGGCGTATTTGTAACGATGGTTTTTTTCATAGGCAGGTTACTTTCTCCTCGGTTGGTAAAGCTTCTAGAGCGTATTGGATTACAGGAAATTCTTGTCGTTGTGATCATTGGAGTTATTCTTGCAATCGGGTCACTCGCAAACCACTTTTCCTTCGCATTGGGTGCTTTCCTTGCAGGGACATTGCTTTCGCAATCGTCCATCGTTGATCAAATAGAAAGCGTCACTGAACCCTTGAGAAATATCTTTACGGCTACTTTCTTTGTATCTATAGGCCTCATGATTCAACCTCTCTTAATTCTCGATCAT
>MIDO01000030.1:8203-10394 GCA_001831055.1 Verrucomicrobia bacterium GWC2_42_7
GTTGGGTCTTTATTTGTGCGGGCAAAAATCGAGGAGTAGTTTTAAATCGTCTTTAATTAAAGCACAAATTGGTGAATTTAGCTTCGTTATTGTAGCTTTGGGGCAGAAGTTACAAGTGACCGATCCTGACTTGATGGCCGTTGCGACAGGGACTGCTTTGGGAACAATAGCCATTACGCCTCTTATCAGTAAAAAAAGTGATGCCCTTTTTGATTTTCTTTCAATTTTGTCTCCCAATTACTTGACCACGTTAGGAGAGTCTTACCAAAATGCTCTTAAGCGAAGTACCGGCTATTTTTTGGAAAATCCAGTATTTAGATTAATGATGGTACCCGTCCTGCAAATTTTAGGCTATTTTTTCATTATCAGCGGGATTCTATGGAGTGCAGCATTTTTGTCAAATTGGCTATGGTATAAGCAAGTTTATATTAAAAATTTATATGTTGTCCAATCGATTATTTGGGGTCTAACTATCACCCTGTTGTTACCTTTTATCGCAGGCGTCATGAGAAAATTTAACGTAGTCATTATGGCTATCATTGACCTTGCAATAGTGTCCAAGGATCGCGCTATTACAAAAGGACGATTCTACAGTCTTCTTTACGCTTCCCTCATCATTGTTGGATTGCTTATTTCCTGTGTTTTACTGTTGTCTACGGCTGCTCACGATTTACCTGGAGGTAGCCTATTGATGTTTTTTGGAATATCGATCGTGCTCCTTTCTGTGTTTTTTTGGAAGAAACTGATTAGGCTCAATAGTTATGTTGAATCCTTGTTTTCAGAAAGCTTTAAAAAACAATCGCAATCAATTGGAGATGAAAGACGTAAGGCAGTTTTAGACAAGGCACTTGGACGCTCTCCCTGGAATTTTAAAATACAAACGGTTGTAGTTCCAAAAGAGTCAGAGATCGTCGGGAAGCGAATATCAGAAATCAACCTAAGAAAAGAGGCGGGGGTAACCATCATCGCGCTCAGCCGAAATCGGTTTGTCTGCTATGACCCTAATCCCCATTTCCCGATTTTTCCCAAAGATCACCTAATTTTACTAGGAGAAGAAGACCAATTAAGCCTTGCTAAGGGCATCTTAACAAAACATTCGGAGGCGGGAGAGGTTGTCGATGATTCCTTGAACTTCGACTTAGCCCAAATAGAGGTCAAACCCAATTATCCATTAATCAATGAATCATTGGAGAGTGCCAACATACAAGCATTGTACGGAGTCAATATTGTAGCCATTCAACGAGGGCAGACCAGAATCATGAGCCCGAAAGCCCAAGAACTCATAAAAATCCACGACTTACTTCTCGTCATCGGGAAAAAAGATAAGATTCAAAAATTTAAAAGCTTATAAGTGAAAAAAGGAACGGTCTTATAGCAACGGCGGTTATGGTAATTTTGGTTTTTATCGATAATGCCAGCCCCTCCCCCTTTCCTTTTTTCGCGAAAAGGAAGGGTTTTCGCAATTTTTCCCTTCTTTTTTACAGCATGCTGTAACGATCTTAATGGTCCATGCAATGCGCCTTAAGAAGCATTTGTTTTTTTTCTGGAAATTTCTTTTAATTTCAGTTATTGTGATGGAATAACGATGAAAGGTACGAGGGGGTCATTTTTAAAGATTTTTTTGGCATTTGTATGCGTCCCTTTGCTTTGGTTCATCCTTAATTCGTGTAGAATCTTGCAGCCATTGGAAAACCATGTAATGGATCTTCGGTTTTTCATTCGAGGCGAAAGAGAAGTTCCACAACTTAAGCTAATTTATGTCAATATTGATGCGGATGCTATCAGTATTATGGGCAAGGAACCTATTCCGTTAGCATTCTATGCGGAGACTGTGAAGGCAATTTCAAAATATAGTAAGACTAAAGTTATCGCGATTGATACGATTTTTTCATCTACGATTTATTCGCAACTAGTTGATCTTAGGAAGGTAGAGGAAGATAATGCTATCTTTAGAAGTCTGGTGGCAGAAGTCCCTAATTTAATTTTAGGAGCCGCCTATTTGAGAACAAACTATGAGGGGGGAGTTATTAATAAGGCGGTTATGCCATTCCCTTTAATATATGAAGGTTACAATAATCCCCAAAATAATCCCTTACCCGAGCAGCCGGGAGTGAATTTAGTGGGAAATAATGACATCAACTTGGGCTTACTTAATGTTGATAATAATATGAGCCGAGGTATTGTACCTCGG
>MIDO01000030.1:10404-10697 GCA_001831055.1 Verrucomicrobia bacterium GWC2_42_7
ACAAACTACCACACTATGGCATTGGAAATTGCACGATTATATTATGGTATATCGAAAGATGCGGTTAAAATTTATCCACAGCGGGTAATCTTGCTTGGGTTGAATGGGAAAATCTTTTTAGAAGTTCCTTTGACGAGAGAACAATTGGTGGAAATTAATTGGATGACCAAATGGAATTCATCGTTGAACACTAGTTATAGTTTGAAAGATATCATAATTGCTAAACAAAATATAGAGAAAGGAACCCCTGAACAAAAAAGGAAGGCTCAGGACTTCTTTGAATCCTTTGAAAA
>MIDO01000030.1:10763-10923 GCA_001831055.1 Verrucomicrobia bacterium GWC2_42_7
AGTAGCTGTCCCAAATGTAAGCATTCATGGGAATTTATTGAGAACCTTCATTTCTGGAGACTTCATGGTAAGGCTGCCCCTGTGGGCAGAATTTCTGATTTTGCTCATACTCAATTCCTTTGTTGCAACTTTGAGTATTTCCAGTGATCGCATACGTTTT
>MIDO01000031.1:0-1228 GCA_001831055.1 Verrucomicrobia bacterium GWC2_42_7
GTGATTATCGTACCGAGACCAACTATAAGGTGTCATATTATGATAAAACATTCGATGTTTCAAAATTGCAGGCTGCGGATCTGTTTATATGCTTCTGGGGATCGCCTATGATAGCTCATACTATTATGAGTTTTCGTTTCGAAGGAAATGATTATGCTTGTATTTCAATCGAAACGAGGAAAGAAAAAGGCGAGGAATATTCTTCCATAAAAGGTTTTTTTAAACAGTATGAGCTTATTTATATCGTTGGTGACGAGCGTGACCTTATACGATTACGCACAAATTTTCGAAAAGAGACGGTGTATTTATATAGGCTCACGGCAAAACCTCCTCTTGTCCGCGAAGTCTTGTTCGACTATTTTAAAAGCATCAATGAACTGAATAATCGTCCAGAATGGTATAATGCGATGACCGATAACTGTACCACGGCTATTCGAGGCCATACCGAACCTTATACGCGAGGTAAAATGAGCTGGAAAGTTCTTTTGAACGGTTACCTGGACACTCTTCTTTATGAGCGTAAAGCAATCGATACGAGTAAGCCATTTGAGCAGATTAAACGCGCCAGTTGTATCAATGATAAGGCTTTGAACGCTGGTAATAGTCAGGATTTTTCCGTTATTATACGGAAAGGCCTTCCGATTTATAATTATGGCAGAAATGAATAAGAGATAGCCCTATCGCAAGTCATTTTAAGTCGTGGTTCAAAGTTTATCATGCAAAAGAGCCATTTAAGAATATTAAAGCATTTAATAGTCAAGACTTGTGCATTGTGTTCATTGTGGTTTCAATGTTTTGAATCGGCACTCTTGGTTATAATTCGTAAATCATCGTAATGTTGAAATATTTCGGTTTTGTGATTGACCTTGTTTGGAGGGCGGCATAGAATTGCGTGGCTTATTGAACGATGATGGGAGTGTTATGAGTTGTGACGACGTATTTAAAAAAGTTGGTGCTTTATGGGTATGGCCTGGTGGGCGCAAAGAGCCTAATCAATATGTGCAGTTCCGGCAGGAATTTTTGATTTCAAAACAACCATCCTCTCACGCGATGTTTTATATAAGCACCGACACCGCTTATGCGGTATGGCTCAATGACGAGTTTGTGCATTCCGGTCAATTTCATGATTGGCCCGGACATAAAACGTTCGATTCACTTGATATTTCAAAATTGTTACGTGCCGGCAAAAATGCTATTTATATTCTTGCATATTATCAGGGTGTAAACA
>MIDO01000031.1:1364-1600 GCA_001831055.1 Verrucomicrobia bacterium GWC2_42_7
GCAGCTTCATTTCGCATTTGAATTTGATGGCCGTAAGGAAGACGATTGGACGTCCTCGCATTATACGCAAAATGAGTCATGGAAAGCTGTAACGAGTGATGATATTCTTGGCTTCGATAGTTCAAATCTGTATCCAAGAAATGTGGAGAGGGCTACGATCAAGGAAAGAGTTTCGGCAAAAATCATTGCGCAAGGAATTTTTAAACGTAATGTCGAAATATCAGATAAATCCATAG
>MIDO01000031.1:1727-1904 GCA_001831055.1 Verrucomicrobia bacterium GWC2_42_7
TATCTATTTGATAATTGATTTATGCGCGGAACAGGTTGGCGTTTTTGAACTTGATATTGATGTAAACGCGGGGACATTAATCGATATCGCATACGGCGAACACCTGGATGACTTGCGGGTGCGATCTGTTATAGGCAACAGGAATTTTGCGAATCGCTACATTGCCAAACAAGGTCG
>MIDO01000031.1:2047-2833 GCA_001831055.1 Verrucomicrobia bacterium GWC2_42_7
CGGATTGCGCGATACAGAACAAAATTTACAGTACGTCCGTGCGCACTCTGCAATTATGCGCCCATGAGCACTATGAGGATTGCCCCTGGCGTGAACAGGCATTATACGCTAATGACTCAAGAAATCAGGCATTGAGCGGATATTATTGCTTTGGTGAATATAAAATGCCGGCCGCTTCTTTCGAGCTGCTTGGAGATGGTCTTAAATCGGATGGTTTTCTGGAATTGTGTGCGCCGGCTCAACTGCCTATCACGATTCCTTCGTTCAGCATGGTGTGGGTACTTGCCGTGAAAGATTATCTTATGTATAGTGGGGACATGCAGAGGACGCAAGGTCTATATGATATTGCCCGTCGTATGATAGGTACATGGCTGAGTTCGTTAAAAGATGGCCTTGTGCCTTGTCCAACCGGATCAAGGTACTGGCACTTTTATGATTGGGCGTCCGGCCTGGATGGTACGGTGCAAAACGACTGTGCCAGGTTTGAGGAGCTAAGCGACGTACGATACGATGCGCCGCTGAACCTTTTGTTCTGCCTGGCTCTTGAATCCGCGTCACTACTGGCGAAATACTGCGGAACTCCTGAAGAAGAGAGGGCATTTCAATCACATGCAGACGCCCTTAAAACAAAAATACATGAAACATTCTTTGACAATTCATCCGGCCTATATATGACATATTTCGGTGATGATAAGCGTAAAAACCATTATGCCCAACTTACGCAATCGCTGGCAGTGCTTGCCAAAGTGTGTCCGGATGACATTGCTAATTCCATCAGGGCAGAAC
>MIDO01000031.1:2950-3288 GCA_001831055.1 Verrucomicrobia bacterium GWC2_42_7
ATGACTGGGGACATATGCTCTTTGAAGGAGCAACAAGTTTTTGGGAGACGCTGAAAGGCGGCTGGGATTTTGATCTGGCTGGCAGCCTGTGCCATGGCTGGTCGGCAGTACCAGTTTATATATACCATGCGCATTTGTCAGGCATTCGACCTGTTGAGCCGGGATTTAAGAAATTTTTTGTTGACCCATTGAAAAGCGTAGCTGATGTATGCGTTGTTGTACCTACGCCTTATGGAAATATTAATGCAAAAACAACTCGTCATGAAGGAAAAACTTGTTGCCATATTGATTATCCTCAAATAGCATATCCCGTAATTTCTCAACAAATTTCGGATGAT
>MIDO01000031.1:3370-3559 GCA_001831055.1 Verrucomicrobia bacterium GWC2_42_7
GTTATCCGAGGATTCCTGAGCAGCGATTGAAATTTGGACGGCTAAGCGTCCATCGCTTAAGCCGGATCGTGGAACACTATTATTTCTGCAAGTATCGAAAAAATCGTTTAATATTTTCTCATCGGCGCCATCATGTGCGCCTATTGTTTCCTTGGTCAAATTGTATTTGATAACATTATTGGTGTGGCG
>MIDO01000031.1:3581-3881 GCA_001831055.1 Verrucomicrobia bacterium GWC2_42_7
TCATATGTGTCAGCCTCGATCATTCCAGCCGTTCCTATAACCCGCATTTGTCTTGTGCTTTTAGCTGCCAAGACATTTACCGTGTAGGTAGCTCGTATATCATTATCGTAATCGATAACAGCAATGCCATTATCGAAAGTGTCTTTATCGGAATTAAATAAGCACATATCCGGGGCGGTGTCATCATCGCGGATCATAGTTAATTGCAATTGACGCCAGAGTTCAGCATGCTCGTCGTTCAAAGGCTTATTGATATCATAATAATCATGGCATGTATATTTTACTTTGCAATTTGAACAA
>MIDO01000031.1:4004-4750 GCA_001831055.1 Verrucomicrobia bacterium GWC2_42_7
AGTCCACCTCCGAATTTGCGAAGCCTGTTCCATCTACGAAAATATGTCTTGCCGCCATAATAGTACTCATTGGCTTCAATCGTACAGACCTTGCCGACAGAGCCTTCAGTAACAAGTTCGTATATTTTTTCGTGTACGGGGCTATGCCGCATGTTGAAGCCGAGGTAACAAATAGCAGACGAATGTTTTGCAGCGTTAATCATTGTGTCGCAATCCAAATGCGTCGTAGCCAACGGTTTCTCAAGGTACATATTTTTGTGAGCTTTAAACGCGGCGAGTGCCGGAGCAACATGACAATAATCCGGGGTCGATATGATCACGGCATCAATATCTTCTCGCTCAACCATAGGTTCGAAATCATCATATATATCGGCATTCAGATCAAAGTATTTATTTAAAATGTGCGACTTTTCGGTGTTGGTGTCTGCAATAGCAACGACCTTGGCTTTGCTGCTTAAGGTATTCAACGAAAGAATTTGACATAGTGATATTGCACGCGATCCTGCACCTACAATTACCACTCTGATCGGATTGTTGGATTTACAACTTATCATTACGCACAAAACTCCCTTTGGAATCTGAAAGATTACTGCCAAATTTAATTTTTACGATTTAACAAGAATAAGCCCTCAAGTGGCGCAACATTCTGATGCACGGTAATTAGATCGGTTGTACTTAGTGATCTTAATGTTACATTTGCTTTTTTCCAGCATCCGTTAGGACGGAGATGTTCTAATTTTTCAGTA
>MIDO01000031.1:4879-5632 GCA_001831055.1 Verrucomicrobia bacterium GWC2_42_7
GCTAAGTCGGCGGTAGGGGCAATTTCAAAAAATACGCGTTGTAACATTATTCTACGGAATGCACTGCAAAAGGCCTTGCAGTCATCCATATATAGACCATTGAGAGGATGGGCTAGTGAGATGATGTGTCCGCCAACTGAATTTTTATATGACACCGTACCTGGGAAAGAGTTTTTGTGAGTCGGTGTTTGTATCCATGACTTAATTTGTGCGTCCTGGGTAGCTGTCACATCGAGCATTCTATTAAAGCATCTTTGAACAGTCATACGAGGATTTGCCAATCCAAAGATTGACGCGTCATCTTCTAAAACAGATTCGTACGAAAACGAACTTTTATCAGACGACGACCATTGTGATCGCGTGATGCCGATAAGTGGGCCGAATCCGCGTTCCACGAGAATATTTACGGAACAAGCGTCTAGAAGTACGGGGCAGCGCAACAATGCTTCAATTTCATGATCGTCAAATGCTCGTAGTGTCTGATCGTTTACTGCATAGGGAGTGCCATCATTTTTGATCTCGCTGCAGTATTTATGCGCAATACCTAAAACAAAAAACATATGGCTCCACAAGTAGGATGAATTTTTAAGTTCCGCAAACGAATTTGTTGTGATGCAATGCCGAGAGGCAGCTACTTGCGAGTTGAACAATACTTTTACTCCCTGGGAATTACGGTCATCAATGCCAAGCTTCACCAAAGAATCCAGCTGGGGCTTTGCTTTGGCAAGATATTCCCAATATCTTGGGTCAAGC
>MIDO01000031.1:5811-10065 GCA_001831055.1 Verrucomicrobia bacterium GWC2_42_7
CCTGGAACAGAATGGAGGCACAAACAGTGCTACTTCCTCAGTGTACGGTGACATGGTCGGTCTGGTTAAGAAAGCGGGAGAGCGTCCTATGGCATCCTGAAGAGCATGCCAATCTCGACCTTCTATACTATGCTCGTCAGGGAGCGAACTCATGAGGCCTACCCGTGTTGACGAATTAGCTTTGTTGACCGCGTCACGGATTTTTTTTGCGGGGATCAATAGGGACTCCCGGGACAGATCCATCCAAAGTTTTCGCCATGGATGCGGCTGTCCAGGCGCAAGTACTGCTTCGAGGATTTCATTGCGGGTAACGGGTCGGTTTATTTTTTCCGAAAAACGTTGAAGATGCAAGTCGCAAAAACATCCGCCCCAGCCAAGTGATTCGGAATCATGGTTGTGTAAGCGGAAGTCATCTTCAATCCATATCGCTACAGGTTGGACTTCTTTGGTAAGATAGCTGTACATCTCGCAAAGATATTCCTGCCAGTTTCGACACAATGGACACACACAAGTATCACTTACAGCGCCGTTTTCACCAAGCATGTGTGTGAAATTCTGGCCGGGCTTGAACTGTCGCCCGCGACTAGCATGATTTATTGTAGTCCAAGGATTCAGGCTCAGTCGGATGTTGTCCTTGTCCAGGAAGCTTTTTAGCTGCTTGAGCATTGCAACGTACGGCATAACTTCATTTATCGTGGGATGACCTGTATTAAGCTCTTCGGGCATGATAAACATCATTACTTCAGCTACTT
Source organism: Verrucomicrobia bacterium GWC2_42_7 (assembly GCA_001831055.1). Lineage (GTDB taxonomy): Bacteria > Verrucomicrobiota > Verrucomicrobiia > Opitutales > GWC2-42-7-A > GWC2-42-7-A. Next base: position 6,564 of record MIDO01000031.1, read on the forward strand.
TGGCTTTTTTACAGAAATCAATCAGTTCGGCAATACGATCGCTGGCGTGAAACTCCGGATCAATTTGATACCGTAAAACATAATCAAAACGTTCTTTTGTTTTCATGTAATTGTTTTCCATTAAACATGTTATTAAATATTACGAACTGGAAATGGAGCAAGTGTTTGTAAGGTAAGGGGCAATTTGTTGTAAATCAGGGACGACACCAAGACCTGGTTTACAACTTAGATCCACCATACCAGCATTTTGATCAATCATCTCACACAAACCTGTTGGCATTCCATGGTCAATGCAACCTCCCAGTTCTCCGCATGGTTCATCTGTGCATATAACAGCAGCTAAGTGTTGATAGGCGGAAGTTCCAACTGCAACATAGCCTGTGCCGCCAACGATTGCAGGTATGTTGTATTGCTGGCACATTTCTGCTCTTAATATAGCATTGGAAATTGTACCCTGCTGACATGGGTGTAAGTTCACCATGTCAGTGGCACCGGTTTGCAAAAACTCGTTCAAAAGTTTGTTGGTTCTGGCGGGAATATCTATCATGATTTTGGGGTGTTGCTCATGTCGAAATTGTTTATATTGATCTGGAGATGCTTCAGTGGGGTCTTCTATAATATCAAGACCAGCTTTACGCAAATCCGCCAAAATTCCAGTTTCAATTTGTTTAATACTGTAACCCTGGTTTACGTCGCCTTGTAATACGATGTCACTGCCGACAGCGGTTCGAATTGCTGAAACGGTCGCAATATCTGAAACTGCATCTGCGGTCAACTTCATTTTTAAATAACGCATGCCTCTGCCTTTAAAGTGCAAGGCTTTTTTTGCGGCATCTACGGGATTAAAAGGAAAAATACATGGCATCAGCGGAATAGCCCGGCGTTTTGGCTCACCTAGTATTTGACAAAACGGCTTGTTGTACAGGCGGCTGACGAGATCAAATGCGGCTATGGAAAATCCTTCAATAAACGGACGAATATTGGATTCAAGGTCAAGTTCTGCTACGAGAATATCATCCAGTGATGAGGCATCACGGCCAATCAATGATCGTGCAACCGCAAGCATTGAGTCTGTTGTTTCGGCTAGTGTTTCACCCCAGCCAAAATGCTTTCCGCTTATAATACGAACCAAAGTAAATTCAAAAGAATTCACTTGTCCGGTGCTAAAAATACATTTTACCGGCACAATGCCACTAAAAAAATCAATTCGTTCTATTGGTGCTTGTACTTTATGGTCTTGCAGTTTCATTCTTTGTGATACCTTTTAGCCGCAAATATCCGTCTGCAACAGCCGCATCGAGATAATCTCGCAAAGCCAATAATTCGAATTCTTTTTCTAAATCGTCAACAGTTTTGTCGGGCATATTTGATTCAAGGACAAACGTTCCTTCCGGCCGGCAGAATTTGATTTCAATGTTGGCGCCATATTTGTTTTTCATTTCAGGTATTTTGTCTTGATTATTGTCAAGGTGATAAGCTTTGCTGTCGAGATTTAATTCCGCGAAGGCGCATTGAATGAGTCTTTTATCCTGTTGCAATTGTACTGAGATATCTCTCATATTTGCAATACTGCCAGTGCTGTCGACAATAACATTTCCAGGGCATGGGACAATTGCGAAACCATAATCGCGAGCCCAAGCCTCGAGCCGTCGGCCGCCTTCAAACATGGTCGGCCAAAAAACGAGATTCGCTTTGCCACGTGATAACGCGAGACCAACTTCAGGAAATTTTATATCAAAGCAGATAGCCATACCGACACGCCCAAAGTCCGTATCAAACACGGGTACATCATTTCCAGGCTGAATGCCGTCAACCATTTCATAACTTGTTGGGCGAAATTTGCGATATTTTCCAATAATGTTTCCATTTCGGCCAATCAGGACGGCTGTATTATAAACGTAGCCACCGTCCCGCTCGGTCATGGGCCACACGATATAGATGTTAATTTCTTTTGCGCATTTGCAGGCCAAATCAATGGTCGTGCCTGAGATACTTTCAGCATTTTCAATTGCTTCAACAGTCGTCATACCGCTCTGAAGAGCTATTTCTGGAAAAACGACAAAGTCGGTTTTCATCTGGGCGGCTTGATGTAGCAGGGTGAGCATGTATTGGCAATTACCTTGCACCATATTCTTAATATCTATATTTGAGTCTGTCTCAAAAGCGATAGACAATATTTTTGCAAGCTTCATTTAATTCTTTCCAAATCGACTGTAACATTTTAGTTACAATTGACTTACGCAACATTGTGAAAAAACCGGCATACTATAACCGCCATAATATCACAAAAACCACTAATATCAAATAAATTTGTTGTTTTTGTGTACAAAAGCTTATATATTGTTGGGTATATACTTGTGATGGAAATGATGCCTGGTCAGGTACCACATTTTTGAGGGTTTACATGGAATATAGCGAGATTAGGACAAGGGAACTTAAGGGTAACTGGGTCGGGCCGAGTGATTGGCGTGTCGATTGCCAGCCAGTTTTTCACCATCCTATCGCATTTCGTAAAGATATCGAGCTAGCATCAGTGCCGGATGCGGCGATCCTTCGAATTACAGCTTCCGATAAGTATGCAATTTGGGTCAATGGCAAAACGATTGCGTATGGGCCGGCCAGGTCCTGGCCTGAACATAAGTATTATGATGAGTTGGACATAACCGGATTTTGCCAACAAGGGAAAAACCAGATTGCTGTTTTGATATTGCCGCCCACCGGCTCGGCCACATTCGCAATTAAGTCTCGGATGGGTTTATTTATCCAAGGTATAGTGCAGATACAGGCAGAGATTTCAGAATTTTACACGGACCATACATGGCAAACATCTATTGCCAATTGGATATCATCTAAAGGAATGTTTATTTCTATTCCAACGGACCATCAGGAACACCATTGTCGAGGGCTTTCACCCAAGGATTGGCTAATTAATACGCCAAAAGATGGGTGGCAAGATTCCTTTTGTTTTGGGTCTGTTGGTACGCCACCTTGGAAAAAAATGATCTTAAGGCCTGTGCCATTACTGGATGAACAAATGATCGTACCATCACTGGTTTGGAAAGGAAAAGGTTCGACAGAGGTTCATGATCTCAGCAAGAATCTTGCGGCATTATTCAATGCAGAAACCATTATCGGGCAACCTACTTCGAATGTTTGGGGTGGTGAATTGCTTGAAAATGAGTCTGAAAATATTTTTGTCTTTGATTTTGGCAGGACTCGTAGAATCAGACCCGGAGTCGAGATCGCTGAGCTATCCGGAAATATCAGAGTAGAGTTCTACTATGATCTGAAGATTGAGGAGCGTCCGACGGCCTTCTTAGGATTTGGCTCTGATATAGAAGGGTTTTGTGACAGCTTTGAGCCCTCGGATGCAAACGATACGTGGGAGGCGATTACAGGCAGAGGCTTTCGTTTCATGGTTGTAAAAATTGCGGGAGCAGGTCAGTGTCAATTTCGACCGGTCTGCAAGTCAATCGATTATCAATTTCCAGATAACGCCGAG
>MIDO01000031.1:10139-11914 GCA_001831055.1 Verrucomicrobia bacterium GWC2_42_7
TGTAATCGTTGATACGTGTTCGCGTGAAAATCTTCTTTGGGTACCTGATGCCTGCATAAGCGGCAAGGCAGCGTTTTACAGTTTTGGTGAGACAGCAATGTGGCGACACTGTCTTAGTTTGGCTGGAATGGGAATCGACAAAGACGGTATTCCTTATTCTGTAGTACCTGCAGGCGACTCTTTTTTTAGCGGGATGTTTTGTGTTGCGGTGCATTGGATTAACTCATGTTATGAATATTATATGCTCACCGGCGACATCGGTTTGCTACAGGAAGTGGCCTATGCAATAGAGAGGTTTTTGCGACTTTGCGAGCAAAATATTACAGAAGAAAACTTTTTTGTTCCTCCATCATATGCGTGGCACTGGATCGATTGGGCGTATCTCGACAGGCGGCCTTATTCTTTGGCGATGAACGCGATGATCCTGCTGGGGGCTAAAACCGGAACGCAGATAGCCAATGTTGTTAAAAACAATACCTTGGCAGATATCTCTGATCGTATAGGCAAGCGACTTCAAAACAGCACAATGCAATTTTTTGATAAGGAAGTTGGTGCTTTTTGTTCCTGGATAAAACCTGGTATTGAAATTCCTATGGTTCATTCATGGAACCATACTTTAGATTCAGATCTAGAAAAAATTGCGAGTCATTCCTTGCACGCAAACACTATAGCATGTTTGGCAGGCTGCGGCAGTGAGGAAAATCGCATTTCAGCAATGCGTTATGCCAGCATGTTCCTTAACGAGCCATTGGGGCCTCGAAATCAATTTACTCCAGGGATGGTTGATTTTCTATTGCGGCCGCTATTGCAGTATGGACATAGTAATGAAGTCATATCGTTTATTAAGCGAGTTTATGGAGCTTTCCTTGATGCAGGTGCGCCGACTTGGGGAGAATTATTCGACGGACTGAAATTCAATACTGCTCATGGCTGGGGCGCTTCTGTCAATTCGCTTTTTGTGGAAAACATTGTTGGTCTCAAACCAGCCGAGCATGGGTGGCGACGTATATCATTCCAGCCACTAGAGAAATGCGAATTAAAGTGCCGATATTCTTTGCGTACACCGGCAGGTCTGGTTACGGTAGAAATTGGAGATGAGTATCCTCGGGCGTCATGGCCTCAAAATATTGTATTAAATTACCGAGGACGTGAGTATATCGGGACTGGCGATATGCAACACCTTTAAGTACACGTAAATGCTATTGCGATATCAAAATTTATTAAAAAAGTGCTTACAGCGAGGTAATTATATGCCTTTTTTGGAGCGGCATCAAAAAACAGTGTTGAATTTCGGTTCAATCAGAAACAGTCGTGCGCATATTGCAGTAATTCAATCAATACTAATAGGAAATATACTGGTATCATCAGCAGTCGCAAACCGCATTTTTGTTCAAGATGCTAATGAGCGTGTCCGTGTAGCATGTATTGGGGATAGCATAACATTTGGCGCTACCATTGATGATCCGAATGACTCCTATCCAAGCCAGTTGGGAAGAAAACTTGGCAGTCGTTATGACGTGAAGAATTTTGGTGTAAATGGCTGTACAATGCTAAAAAACGGCGATTATCCTTATTGGAAGCAGGAGGCGCTGTCAAACGTGGTCGCCTTTAGTCCGCACATAGTCATAATCGTTCTGGGTACCAATGATTGCAAAACACGTAATTGGACATACAAGCAGCAGTACACGACTGATTGTGCATCAATGATAGAGATGTTTAAAGCGAATACTAAAGTATTTGTTTGTTTGCCGCCACCGGTCTACGCTGAAGTAGCT
>MIDO01000031.1:11927-12572 GCA_001831055.1 Verrucomicrobia bacterium GWC2_42_7
CAATTATTTGTGATGAGCTTATGCCTGTGATTAAAAAGACAGCTCAATTAAAGTCGGTAGCTGTAATTGATTTGCATACTGCTTTAAACAACAAAGAGGTGTTGTTCCCAGATAAGGTACATCCCAATTCGCAAGGTGCTGAAATCATTGCTCAGCAAGTGTGTGCAGCAATACAAAGCGTCCCAGTTGAGATAAACCAATTTCCGGGTACTAAATCAGATTGGTTGGGATATTCGAAATATGACTTTACCGTTCAAGACGTAAATTACTGTGTAGTTTTGCCCAAGCGGCGTGCATTGGGAAGTCCATGGATTTGGCGAGCAGAATTTTTTGGGTATGAACCTCAAGTTGAGTTAGAGCTGTTAAAGAACGGCTGGTGCGTTGTTTACAATAATAGTGCGGCTGGACGTTATGGGAGTCCCAAAGCGGTCGCTATCTGGAACAAGAGTTATGAATATTTAATTAAGCAACACCATTTTTCTTCTAAAGTGGTTTTGGAAGGTGTGAGCAGGGGCGGATTATTAGTGTATAGTTGGGCCGCGAAAAATCCTGAAAAAGTTGCATGTATATATGGTTATGTGCCGGTCTGCGACATAAAAAGCTGGCCAGGGGCAAAGGGCAGGGGCGATGGCAGTTCGGACGACT
>MIDO01000032.1:0-5717 GCA_001831055.1 Verrucomicrobia bacterium GWC2_42_7
GTTGATGCCGATAAGGTAACACCTCGTGTTAACGACGCCCATGTTCTTGTAAGGCGTATGGCAGTAAAAGCCTTGGCTGCTCTTGGTGACACAAATGAAGTTTCTGCAATTGAAGCCGCATTGACAGATTCTGAATCCAGCGTTCGTATGGCCGCAACAGCCAGTCTGGCCACCCTAAATGGCCCCCAAAGCGTCAACGCCATCTTTTCATCTCTGGAACAGGATGACTATTTCCAATTTAAGAATGCATGTGTCGATACACTTAGTATAATTGCTGGTGTAAGTGATGTTAATAGCAGAATGAACAGCGGTTCACAAGCCATAAGAGAGGTAGGCGCGCGTACGCTTTATAGTCTTGGTAAAAATCCTGCTTACACCGATGATGTATATACAATACTTCAAAATAGGATGATCGACGTCGATGAAGCGAATGAAGTAAGGTATTGGGCTATCTATGGCCAGACCGCACTAAGAACATGGTTCGATACTACACAGAGAAATCAATTAATAAGCGATTTAATGACAATCGCCAATTCCAATGAGCCTGCGATTGTTCAACTCAAAGCCATCGGTGATTTAGCCTATATGAAAAGCGATATGTCGCCTACCCAAATAACAGACGCCGTCAACGATCTGATAGAATTATTCGCAACGTATGGAGACAGTTGCACTCGCAATGATGCCGCATATGGCTGGCGTGTTATAGGTAACACACTAATCGTACTTGGTGCAGAGGGGACAAATGCACTTGCTGAAATTATGGATCCCCAAGTCAATAGTGTGACTGCGACAGCTTCCAGTGAATATGCATCCCACCCTGCTTCATTATGTGTGAATAAATCAGGTTTGGATTACGGCAAACATACCTGGAATCACACCGAAATGTGGCTCTCAATAAATCAAGCTGCTCATTGGCTTAAGTTCGAATTCGATACTACATATAAACTAGAAAAAATGCAACTCTGGAACTACAATCAAGCTCCTCCATACAATAACAGAGGCATTAGACATGCAACTATTGAATATTCCACCAATGGTACCTCTTGGACAACACTGGATTCAGACTATGAGTTCAGCAAAGCACCGGGATTTAACGGATACGAGCATGCGGATGATGTGTGGTTTAATGGTGTCCCAGCCAAATATGTCAAGATTACTCCTCATGCCGTTAATGGTAATTGGGGATATGATCAGCAAGTTGGTGTATCAGAAGTGATCTTTAACGTCGATCCTGCCGACCCCAATTATCCAACAGATAGCTGGCTTCCTTGGCTTGCATATCAGGTACTCTATGAAAAACAACAAACCCATACTCAAAACGGCGAAGGTTTTAATTTAGTTACCGAGGCAAATGATGTCCGTGACCATGGCAGGTACAGCCCATCTGATTTCCCTGGGTATCGAAGTTGGTAAAATGTCTTTTAACAAAGAGCTTGGCTAAATAAATAGGCCAAGCTCTTTTTAAGATTTAGAGGTATTAGATCTGGAGATATATGCGAAACATTGCCTTTGTACTTACAATAATATTTTGTTGGTTACCTGCAGATGCCCGCGGTAACAACAGACAAATTTATGAATCTTACCTCAATGACGTTGCTCCAAAAATCGTAGAAACAATCGAAGAATATGTAAAAGATGGGGTATACATACACAAGCTCAAATTTCTGAGTAGGATATTAGACGGCCAGGAAGTAATAATTTATGGCATTCTCGCCAAGCCCGCCAAAGCAGGTATCTATCCTGGTATTCTTATGGTGCACGGTGGCGGTGGCAGTGCTGATGCGTTCTTTCCACAGGTCTTAGATTGGGCCAAACGGGGTTACATATCATTCTGTCAGGACCAGCCAGGAATATGCAGTTCTAAACATAGCTCTTCCGGCCCAGAGACCAGTTTTATTCGCTGCGCTGGTGACCCAAACAGCTTATCCTCATTTTCAATATATGATGGCGTAGTGGCTGCCCTTAATGGATTAAGAATGGTTCGTAGCCAACCGGAAGTGGATACTAGCAAGATAGGAATTACAGGACCAAGTTGGGGCGGCTATATGACAACGATGATCTCCGGCCTGGCAGGGAAAAGAATCAAAGCGTCGTTCGCAAATTATGGATGTGGATATTATGACCGCGGCTCTCATTGGAGCGCTGGACTCGAACAGATGAATGTTAATGATCGAGCAAAATGGCTCGACACACTCGATGCTGGCAGGAAAGCATCGCAAATAACCAGTAATTTCTTTGTTACATCTCCCACCAATGACTTTTATTTTTGGCCAGGCGCAATTATGGCAACTTATAATAATATAACTAGTCCAAAAAATATTTGTATAGCTGCTAATGTAAGTCACGTTCTTGATTTTCCAGGTGGCACAAAATCATCAAAAAAAGGCGCTAGCCTTACATATATGGAAGTTCAATGGATGGATTATCACCTAAAAGGGATTGGATCTCCATTCGGGTCATGCACGGCAAACTCAGTAGTAACAAGAGAGGCAAATGAAGTAAGGGTACGTTTCACCTACAGTGGAGTCAACCCCGCCGAAAATACGGAAATATGGTATAGCTATGGCGAGACTCCGTATAGGTCTAACTACTGGAAGAGTGTTCCAGTAATCTCCGAAGACAATGGAATATATTCAGGGCTCATACCAATTTATGAGACTGAACTGCCCATTTTGTGGTATGGCATGGCATCTGATAACCTCGGCACTGATGGCCGTGAGTATTCGTGTTCAACAACGTACCAGAAAATCGATCCTCTCTCCATAGGTTTTACTGCCAAAGAACGGCGAAACGAAGCTTTCGCCGAGGATTTTGAAGGACTCCTTACACGCTGGCAAAAGCCATACGCCGAAAAATATTCCGGAAAACATGAATTTAATGCGACTGCTGCGTTCAGCGGTAGCAAAGGCTTACGTCTTATCGGTGAGCAAACATTTAGGTGTGATGGCCTGAGAGGTGAAGCTTTTAATAAATTTGCAAAAGGATTTTCTATGTGGGTCAAGAACCCAGGCGGTACGAATTTTGACGTAAAATTAATGGCCGAAGAACCAAACGGTATTCGACATTATTGGGTTGCACATCAAATCAATCCAAAACCAGAGTGGACTAAACTCTTTATCCCCTGGAAAACATTCATATATGAGGGCAACGGAACGCCTTCGGTTAAAATGCTATCTTCACGCCTTGGGCAATTGAGATTTGTGACACCTTTGAATTCAGATATTTACATAGACAACATCTCAACTATTGAGCGTTAGTCAATATATCTTGACAGTACCCATTCATTGAGCATTCCTTTATTTGCAAATGATTGTCACACAACTACTACACAAAGCCATCTTTGTTTAAAGATTTCATTTTTGCCTTTCGATTAGGGCACATATTTATAGTTTTTTAAAATGTCCCTAATTGCTCACGCCACTGAGGCAATTCTTTTTTTATTAAAAATGAAACCTGCTTAATTTTCGCTCGCATTATTGATTCAAGCGACTCGGTTCCCATATCAAGCCGCAAACTCAAGTCGAGAAAATCCACGCCTTTGATCAACCGCAAATCTTTCGTCGCAATTTCCAACTCTGCTTTTGCGATTGTTTGCATACGTTCAAAATCTCGCAGATTCTCACGCAGATATCCACTTCGAGCCACATACGAGGTACTCTGGTCAAAAATCAAATTTCTGATTCGAAGAAATTCTTCAACATTGGCCGCGCTGCGCCACGTATAGGCCAGGTGCTGAGCCAGGATAAGTTCCTGTTTGTACCGACCTAAACATTTTTCAGGTATATATGATTGAGCCTCAACTAAAATTGTCACTCCTTTTTCCCAGAGCGATGCCATCAACTTTAATTCATCCAGGGCAACATCTAATCCAGCTTTTGGCCCTCTGCGTGCAATAGCCTTAAAACCAGGCTGATCGTAAAATAATTGTTTTTTGCTCAGGAGATGCGAAGCATCGTCACCTGCATCCAATTCCCACTCCCAATAGAACTGACCAAAAAAAGCTTTATTCAATATCGTTTGGGGATTCAACTTCAACTTCAATTTAAGATGCTCCCAAGCTGGCCCAAGCCCTTGGCAGGGGTTCTTGGGATCCAGTACGAGTGGTTGACCAGCTCCTATGAAATATGATCCTACATAGTAATCCAGCGACGGATGGTGTCGCATAGCATCTGAGAAGAGTGCCCATGCCTTCAAAATTTTGGGAGCCGCATTCTTCCCAAAATCTCTTTTTGCAACGGCTGTAAGGACTTTATTTAAATCTTGATATTCAGAATCTCTGCCCCATATAGCCCAATATCCAAGTTCTTCTGAATGCGATTTGCAGGTGCCGTCAAATAGCCATCTTGATTGAATGACCTCTGGGTTTAACGATATACAGTTTTGCCAGACTTTTAGACGATTCATTAGAACGGGTAGATATGGCACGCTCAGACATTCAATTGAATTATTTATTTCAAGTTTACTGCTAAAAGCAAGTTGATTTTGCTTACAAAGTTTTTTTTGATTTTTACACCGATCGCTTGCTTTTACACATCCCGCTGAATAATCCCAGCAATATTTACCATAACCAGCCTTGCGCCAATTTACCGAATCTTTGTCGAACTCCGTCTGAAAAATAACGTTTTCAGGATCGAGCCGATTTATGAATTCTATCTGATCGCGATCATGTGACCAGTGGCCGGCGGAATACGGCCAGGTTACAAGCCTTGCCTCGGGATTCTTGCTTCGAATACCTCTGGCAACATCATTTACAAGTTCCGCAACAACTTCTGAACCGCTACGCTTACGACACCCAGGACAATCCTGGGCGTTCTCATGGTCGCTTCGCATAAAACAATGATAGAAACCTTCGCCACCGGTTAACGCCAATATGCCGCCAAGCTGTGGAATTTTCTCAAAAAGTGACGACCATGAATCAACCAGAAATTTTCTGGTTTCTTTATTGCTGCTGCAAAGAACCTTAAATGCACCATCGGCCTGCAATGCACCTGCCGAACCCGGAACAGCCTTGAATACCGGATGATTCGGCTTAAGTTTAGGATTGTACGCCGTCAAGAATACAAAAACCCCGTACTTTGACGCCTGCTTCGCAAGCTGAGCTAGCCGCTGACGGTTAAACCTTGCTTGATGACTTATAAGTGATTTAAATGGTTTAGGTGCAGTTTCAATATAATCTTCTAAACGTACCATTATGGGAAGAGCGTTCAAGCCAATACGGGCAAGCTCAATAAAATTTTTATCGGTTTCGCGGCCATCAACCCAAGCCTGTGTAGTACTAAACCCGCCCCAGAAATCCGCTCCAATATGGATTTTTACTTTTGGCTTTATTATCTTTTTGCCTATTTTAAGGTGAGTGCTTCGCCTCAGCCGCCAATAATTTGTAAGGAACAGCGATGCCTGCAACAATGATATCTCGGATAACGCAGACACAACTATTCTTTCCCGGCTTGCATCCAATGTGAATGAATTTTCCCATCGAGAACTACTCTTAGAGGACTTCAGTATAAACTCAACACACGGTTGACTTGTCGAACTATCACCAGCCTTAAGCCTGATACCAAAATTGGATTTCAGAATACCCTTAAAATCTTCGATTCCTGCCTTAGCCGGCCCATCATTAATGGTATCACAATTAACAACAAGCGACCATGTGTTGTCAACACGTACTTCGTTAGAAGCAGCAGCGGCAGTATTGATTTCAAATGCTCCGGTCGGAG
>MIDO01000032.1:5725-5855 GCA_001831055.1 Verrucomicrobia bacterium GWC2_42_7
ATTTGCTTCCAGAATTTGGATGATCGTACTCGCTTTACTTTTGAATCCCATTCTCGACTAAAGGCGTCGTTCATAATAAATAAATCCTTATGACATTATCTATAATTAGTTGATCAGCTTAAAAGCCAGA
>MIDO01000033.1:0-3366 GCA_001831055.1 Verrucomicrobia bacterium GWC2_42_7
CCCAAGATAAACAGGTTTGCCAATTTTTGTCCATTGGCTTTTGGCGTTGGCATTAGTGTCGTCAATTCGTTCTACCGTAGAGGAATTAATATGTTTCAAGCCCTTTATCTGAATTTTTACGAGTTCGGTTTGCAGAGGCGCTAATGGAACATTGTGATTGTATATAATAATATTTAATGTTTTGTTGTCGCCAGCAGCCAGTACCTCAACAGTGGAACTATTTTCATGTTCGACTTTAAAGCGTTCATTGCCACAATTATGAAGCAACTCAAAAGCCCTGTACACTGGTTTAGGTATGCCATGAATATTCAGAAGTCCAAAATCACCATGAAAAGGAACGGATGATAAACTCATTTCTTCAAAAATATCTGAAAAAGTCCAAAAGGAGTAAATATCGAGCAGCCCAGCATTATCGGCAATGGTCTTTAAACAAAAGGCGGCACAATATGGATCATCATGGTAGGGGTCTCTGCTGGCAGGTGAATTATTCCATTCAGTGTAGTATAGAGGATAATTTCCAGCTTCGGTTTTCGCCTTATGCACCCACTGGGTCAAAACTCCAGGCTTAGCTGAAGCCATCTGGCTTTCCATGTCCTGTGCCAGGCCCAGGCAGACGTCAGTTGGGTATTGGTGAGTTGAGATGAAGTCGAGGGCAACATGATTGGTTTGACAGAACTGAATCATTTCTGGTATCCAGGCATTTCGAGCAGTTGCCGGCCCTCCGACGGGAATAGCAGCATCAACTTTTTTGACAGCTTCGGCACTATATTTATAAAGTTTAAAATATTCAGCCTGTGATGCGGGCCAGAACGCTTCCAGGTTAGGTTCGTTCCAGACCTCAAAGAACCATGACTTAACCTCTTGCTTTCCATAGCGGTCTACAAGATGTTTTACAAATGTGTACACAAGTGTCGCCCACTGGTCATAGTCTTTTGGAGGTGTTACGTTAGATTTATAATGGAAGAGAGTTTGGGGGCCGGAAGCGATCACGGTCGGCATAAAACCAAGTTCGACAAATGGCTTCATGCCGATACTCAGCAGAAAATCATAGATCAAATCAATGTTATAGAATGAATATTCGAGTTGCCCGTCATTGTTTGCGGCTAAAACACTCATGTCGTCATTGAAAAGCCCATGAAAACGTACATATTCAAAACCGAGTTCATCATGGCATTTCTTTAACTGGCTCTGCCAGTCGCTCCTTAACGCCGTCGCAGCATGGCAACTGCCTACACATTTTTCCCAATAATGTTTAAACGGGGTAGTGGGTAAACTTAGATCAATTGAAAAATTATTCATTTAAATTCCTTGTATTCCTTTGTCTTTCAAATTTCATGCGAAGCCTGTCAATGTTTCCATATAGCTTTGGTTGTCCAAATGTCCATTGTCACAGCCGTTGCGTCACCGCCTTTAGCAAACATGTTGACACCAACGCTGTTTTTTTGAGAGGGATAAATCCGGCAGCTCAGGCATGTGTTTCCGTTTGCATATACTTCTACGACAGAGCGGTCGAGGAATATATGCAGCTTAAGGTTTTCGCCTTTGCTGAGATAAAAGGGCGATGAATGGATATTTTTTGAAGCGGTGAGGGGTTTGGCAGTGACCGTGCCTTTGTGGGCTGCGGTGGATTTGCTCGATCGCCGACAATCTACAACGAGCTTGTGTGTTTTACTATCATAATATACCAGCGTCTCTTCAGCAGCTTCAGGGGAAGATCGAAGCTTCAATCCGACTTTACTTGTATTGTTTGGTGCGAGTTCAGTCATAATCTCCAGGCAATCTCCTGAGACGCCGGGCAGATAGTCTTTGGCGGCGGAGGTAACATTAATATTGGAAAATTGCTTATGTTTGCCGCGGAGTATCTTTAATTCGGGGGCGGGCTCGAAGTTCAAGCGACCATCCGGATTTAATGTTAAGATGCGCGGCAGGGACATTACACCACACCAGCCTGCTTTAATAGACATTCTCTGGCTGCACATTTCCCTAAGCCAGCCGAACATAATGTGTCGTCCTGTTGGATCCTTAAATACTTGTGCCGCAAAAAAGCTGCCGCCCAAATCTATTTCACCTTGGAATTCCGGCTTGAATTTATGATCCTTGTAATTTCCGACGAAGTAAATGGTCTTGCCGCCGTGAAGAGGCGTAACAATGAGTACCCACTTGCTGCCGAGGCGGAAGAAGTTAGGGCATACCAGCATGTCACCATTCCAGTCGAAGAGAGGATGCAAGTATTGCCAGTTAATTAAGTCATGTGATTTGAATAACCACAAAATTCCTTTTTTGCGTGAGTCCTCCGCAACTTTTGCGGCCAATATTATATACCACGTCTTGCCCTCGCGCCAGGCAAACGGAGTGTCACTATAGACGACCTGTTTATTGGCCCATTTAAAAATTGGTTCAAGTGGTGTAATTTTGATCGGATTATCCGGATGTTTTTCCCAGCGAACAAGATCTTTGCCTTTGCCGGTGGCTATGCAAGGAGTATGCGAGAAACGCAGTTGCTCATTGTGCTGTGCGCCAATGTAAAGGATAGTCGGCACACCGTTGTTGATCACGGCCATACCTGACCAACATCCGTATTTGTCATAAAACTTGTCTGATCTAAGTGCTATCGGCAAATGTTTCCAATATACCAAATCCGTGCTAACGGCGTGACCCCATTTTATGTCGTCCTTGAAAACAGTTTCATCCGGATTATATTGGTAAAACATGTGAAACTTGCCATTGAAGCAGAGTAAACCGTTCGGGTCGTTCATCCAATTTTTGGGCGGTAAAAAATGGTAAGTTGGACGATGCCTGCAATCCATCAATGAATTTTCCTTAATTTGACGGTGTATAGCAAAGTACGTTTTTAGTTTTTAGCAAGAATCTTCTCTATATAGGAGTAATTGTGAATTTTCGGGCTGTTGTATGCTCCGCGCTTTAAAGCCTCACGATGAAGCTGATAAGCCAGCAAAGTGTAATGATGGATGATCCAGTCCACGAAGGGTGCCAGACCGAAAACTAATAACTAGCGAGCTAGAATTGGTCAGGTGACCATCTTCCCTGAGGTGAGATGAAAGCGTCGGCGTATTTTCCTTCACGATAGAAGTGTGAATATCCCCAAAGCCATCCAATCGTTCTTTGTTGTACTAAAGGTGCTGATTGCCATTTTACTTCGGGGCCACGTATCGGACTAACATGGCCATCAGCATACGCGACATTGCTTTTATTATTATGGTAGGCAGCCTGCATAATTCTGGTATCTATGTCCGCATCAAGTATTACATAACTCCAGACGATACTATCGATGAAAAGTAGATGCCTATGGGGCGGGTTTAATTTAAGAAATTCCCCTTTTTGCGAACCGTTGTTATAGTAATTCCA
>MIDO01000033.1:3536-4515 GCA_001831055.1 Verrucomicrobia bacterium GWC2_42_7
TCGAGTCATAGGTCGGCATTGCAAATTCATTATCCTGGGCGTACAGCATGGTCGCTAATCCGAGTTGTCTAATCTGGCTTTTGCAGACAACATCTTGGCCTTGTCGACGCGCTTTCTGTAAAGCCGGCATCAAAACGGCTAACAGCAGGGCAATTATAGAGATAACCACTAGTAATTCCACAAGCGTGAACGCACGCTTTGGTGATATAATATTCTTTTTCACATTAACCTCCTACCTAGAGAGCACTACCGCAAACATTTACATGAATCTCGTACCACGAGCCTTGTTTCAATTTTTGACGGCGTTATTCGTTGATTGTTTTCTATCCAGCCGAGCAATTTCTGAACGGTAATTTCTGCCAATTTCTTAATGTTATAGTCAACAGAAGTGAGAGCGGGATATGACACTTCCGCGGCAGGTATATTATCAAATCCAGTAATTGAAAGATCATTGGGAAGATCTACGCCGCGCTGGCGAAGCAACGACATTAAGGAAAAAGCGATATTGTCATTGAAACAAACCACGGCGGTATAATTTCTTGGTCTGGAAAGAAGTCTTTCGATCTGATATTTGTCAGTTTCCTCTTCAGAGGACTTTTCTATAATTAGACTAGAATCTGTTTTCATTCCTATTTCGGCCGCGAATTTACTGAATGCTGAAACTCGTTCCTGGTTGGTGAGTTCATCGGCGTGGCCACCCAAATACGCAATATTCCTGTGACCCAGATCATGGAGATACTGTAAGACCTGTCTTACACCATCGTGATTTTCTATGGAGACGGCGGCACAATCATGGTTTTTAACAACACGGCCAAGTGTTGCTACAGGTATGCCAAATTCGATCAAAGAAGCTATTTGGTCATCAGATACCATTTTGCTACAGACAATGACCCCTTCCATTCTCATCCTTTTGAAGTTTCTGAGGAGTTGCTCAACGTGGTTGCGGTCATTTTCCGCGGTCGCGGCCCAGGTTTGATAG
>MIDO01000033.1:4705-6239 GCA_001831055.1 Verrucomicrobia bacterium GWC2_42_7
GCCTTTTGCCTGAAAAGGCATGCGATACAGTGGCGACAGACACATTGCAGCGTGTGGCGATATTTTTAATACTTACGCGTTCTTTTGTTTTTGTTGCTGTAATCATTGTTTATTCACGGAAACCGTACGTACTTTTATATAGAAAAGCATAAATATAGTATACGCAAAACGTTTTGTTTGGCAAGTAATATTTTTTCAAAAAACCTGTCTTTTTGTAAAACGTTACAATAAAAGACTTTACAAGCTAATGCGTTCTCTGGGAAGCCGGAATGCCCAATCGTCAGAGCGGTTTTTTTTGTAGAGTGCATTGACAAGCAAAACCTTTTGCGTTAGTATTCTATTACGACCAATTAAAGAGTTTGGCGAAGGCGCAGTAGCTTTCGTTATGTATTTGGAAATTTATTTTTAGAGGAGAGAAAATGAAAAGAGTTGTGATTTGTGGATTGTGTTCAGCAGTTCTGCTTTTGATCGGGGCAGCGGATGTCAAGGCGACCGTCTATACGGATAATTTTGACGCGTATGGCGATACTGTTCCTCTTGCCAATGGTCCGTTAACGGACCAGAACTGGTTGAGACGCGGTGAGAAGAATGTGTTTAAAGTAGTAAACCAGACGACTACTGCTGGGGCGGTAACACTGGAAGCGCCCGGTAATCCATATGATGGCGCTCACGGCAACTGGTGGAAGCCGAATACATCGGATGCCGGTACCACTTATCAGAGTGTAAGCATAGAATTTAACACCGGTACTACATCGCAAATGGGCAGTCCTTATTGGGGTTCTTTAAGGCTGACGCTTAATCAAGACATTGCGAATTCAGGGTATTACCTTGAGAATAACGGCTATGTTATGACAATCAGAGGCCTCAAAGATATGTGGATCACCAGAGTAGATGGATCAAGCTGGGTTTGGGGCGGCGCCGGTGCGGGCTCGGCCTATGATACGTTTGATGCCGATCTTCAGGCCAATACCACATACAAAGCCACCTTTACAAAGGACGGTGCTAACTTCACAGGCAAGATAACAACTCTGGATGGGACCATACTTGCTCAAGCGACTTATACCGAAACACTGGCCGCTCTTGTCGGCGGTAATACAGGTATAATAAGTCAATGGGGCCCGAATTATACGTTGGATAATTTCTCGTACACCCTGGTACCTGAACCAGCGACGATGTCATTGCTCGGTTTGGGCTGCCTTGGTCTTCTGAAACGTCGTAAATAGTTTTTTGTAAATACTGATTCGACAACTCCCTCCTTGTAAGTAATTACTTGGAGGGAGTTCTAACAAAAATTGGGATTTAACTTAATAAGTGCAAACTGTTGTTCAGGCGGGGTATAGGTAGAAGTGGTTTTAGGTTAAAATGCCATGTCATATTCATTATAGAAACAAGTTCAAAGATAAAGATAAATTTAGGAGAAACAATTGTGAATAAGAAGTTTTCTTTTACGTTGGTTTTTCTTGCAGCCATGGCAATATGTACATGGTGTGGATACGCAAATGCAGAAATTACAGGCGGTAAGATAGCGTTTGAA
>MIDO01000034.1 GCA_001831055.1 Verrucomicrobia bacterium GWC2_42_7
CCTCGGTATCGAGACTGCGGGAGCCGTTTCAACACCGATGATCGAAAGAAACACAACCATTCCGACGCGGAAAAGCCAGACATTTACCACCTATAGTGACAACCAAGCAGGTGTTGACATCAAAATCCTTCAAGGGGAGCGCACAATGTCACGCGACAACAAGCTACTTGGAAACTTCCGCCTGGAAGGAATTCCATTGGCTCCGCGTGGAGTTCCTCAAATAGAAGTCATTTTCGATATCGACGCTAATGGCATTTTGCATGTTACAGCTAAAGACTTAGGAACCGGCAAAGATCAAAAGATCACCATTTCAGGGGCTTCTGGTCTCTCACAGGACGAAATCGAACGCCTTCGTAAAGAAGCCGAATTGCATGCAGATTCAGATAAAAAATTACGCGAATCGGCAGAATCTCGAAACTCACTCGATTCCCTCGTTTACCAGACAGAAAAACAACTGAAGGAAATGGGAGATAAGATTTCAGCAGAAAAGAAGGCTCCTGTCGAAAAAGAGTTGTCTGAAGCAAAGAAGGTTTTGGAAAACACAGACGCTTCTGCGGATGAATTGAAAGCAGCCAGCGAAAAACTTTCCACTGCCATTCAAGAAATAGCAAAAGACCTTTATTCTCACGCTAGCGAACAGGCTTCACAACCGCAAAGCGAACCCTCCCAAGAAGGAACCGCTCCTTCTAAAGAGAAAAAAGATAACGTGGTTGATGCCGAAGTCGTCAACGATGGCAAATAAGCGACAAGGTGCGAAAACCTGGACACCTCTAAATGCCCTAGTTTGAATGAAAATGAAGATACATTTGGGAGGCATTGCCTCCTTTTCGGAAGGGTTGCGAGGAAACGCTTTTGGGCGACCAAAAGCGGTTTCCCCGCAGTTTTTAGAAGTCTCCATGATTCCAATCCATGAGCACAATCGTGAAGTAATTTCGGAGCTAACTAGTGTTGGTTCCGGTTGTTTCGAATAACAAACTAACTAACTGAGTATATAAAAATGAGTGCAAAAATCAAACCGCTCGGTGATCGTGTCTTAGTAAAAGCGATCGAAGAGACAGAACAAGTAAAAGGTGGTATCATTATTCCAGATTCCGCCAAAGAAAAACCACAAGAAGCTGAAGTTATCGCTCTGGGTACAGGCCGTAAAGACGAACAAGGGAAAATCGTTCCTTTCGAAGTCAAAGTCGGGGATCGCGTTCTCATCAGCAAATACGGTGGCACAGAGGTTAAACTTGGTGACCAAAAGTATACCTTGCTACGCGAAGATGATATTTTGGGAATCACCTGCTGCTCCGACAAGAGCTGTGGTTGCAAACACTAACGCTTAGAAAAAAAATATATGGCTAAACAATTAATATTTGATGAAGTTGCGCGGAAGAAAATCCTGAAGGGGGTTGAGTCTCTTTCCAACGCCGTTAAGGTAACGCTTGGGCCTAGGGGACGTAACGTTCTTATCGACAAAAAATTTGGCGCTCCTACTATCACCAAAGACGGTGTAACGGTTGCCAAGGAAGTTGAATTGAAGGACCCCTTTGAAAACATGGGTGCTCAAATGGTTCGCGAAGTCGCATCTAAGACTTCCGACAACGCCGGTGATGGAACAACAACAGCTACCGTTTTGGCTGAATCCATTTATCGCGAAGGATTGAAAAATGTTGCTGCTGGAGCAAATCCCATCTTCTTGAAGCGCGGTATCGATAAGGCCGTAGAAGCAGCTATTCACGAGCTCTCAAAGAATAGCAAAAAGGTAAACAACCGCGAAGAAATTCGCCAAGTTGCCACCGTTTCAGCCAACTGGGACAATGAAATCGGTAATATTATTGCCGATGCAATGGACAAAGTGGGTAAAGACGGAACCATTACCGTTGAGGAAGCAAAGAGCATAGAGACTTCTCTCGATGTCGTTGAAGGTATGCAGTTCGATAAGGGTTATCTAAGCCCCTATTTTGTAACAAACGCCGAAACAATGGAATGCATTCTGGAAGATGCTTATGTTCTCATTCATGAGAAAAAAATCAGCAATCTTAACGAATTTCTCCCCTTATTGCAAAATGTTGCAAAAACAGGAAAACCCTTCCTTCTGATTGCAGAAGAAGTTGAGGGTGAAGCACTAGCCGCATTGGTCGTCAACAAACTCCGTGGCACTTTGAATGTTTGCGCAGTCAAAGCCCCAGGGTTCGGAGATCGTCGCAAGGCTATGCTCGAAGATATCGCTGTCTTGACAGGCGGACAATGCATCACCGAAGACCTCGGCTTGAAATTGGAAAATGTCCAATTATCCGATCTCGGTAAGGCAAAACGCATCACCGTCGGAAAAGAAAATACAACCATCGTCGAAGGTGCAGGAAAGCAGAGCGAAATTCAAGCTCGCATCAAGCAAATCCGTCACCAAATCGAAGACACAACCTCCGACTATGACCGCGAGAAGCTCCAAGAACGTCTCGCCAAGTTGGCAGGTGGCGTTGCAGTCATCCACGTGGGTGCAGCTACCGAACCTGAAATGAAAGAGAAGAAAGCACGCGTAGAGGACGCCTTACATGCAACTCGCGCCGCAGTCGAAGAAGGAATCTCCGCAGGTGGTGGCGTTGCCCTCTTGAGGACAGCTCACGCTATCGAAAACCTCAAGTTGGAAAACGAAGAGCTCGTAGGTGCTTCTATCGTTCGCCGTGCAATTGAATCTCCATTGCGTCAACTCTGCTTGAATGCAGGTGTTGAAGGCTCCGTTATTGTTCAAGAAGTTTTGAAAAACAAAGGTTCTTACGGTTACAACGTTGCAACTGGCAAGTTCGAAGACCTCGTTCAGGCCGGCGTTGTCGACCCAACAAAGGTAACCCGTTCTGCTCTTCAAAATGCAGCTTCTGTTGCTGGTCTCCTGCTCACAACCGAGTGCATGATCACAGAATTGCAAGAAGAGAAATCCAATGCAGGTCCTGCCGGTGGCATGGGCGGTATGGGTGGCATGGGCGGTATGGATATGATGTAATATTCCGTCTTCTTGGGGAAACCCGTTTTGGTCCCCCAAAATGGGTTTCCCCAACCCCCTTCCGAAAAGGAGTTTTCTATGTTCTTGCGCGAATGCAAATTCCTCCGGAATTTGTATCCGCGCATTATCGTTTTTCTTGGGAAAGCGCGAAAACCTTTCTTTTTGCGCAAAAAGAAAGGTTTTCGCATCTCGCTTCTTCAATACAATTAACTATAAAAAATAATTGCGCGAAAGAGAATTTTGCCAAGAATCTTATTTTTGCGAAGAAAGCGAAGGGGACCGTTGCGCGAAGGAAAAATTTGTAAAAATTTTTCTTTTGCGCAATATCCTCCTTTTCGGAAAGGGGATTGGGGAAAACTACTTTTGGGGGACCAAAAGTGGTTTTTCCCAAAAACACTTCCCAAAAAACCATACAGGCAATCTATGAAGAAGTTTTTTTTGGAACATAAGTTGGGGGTGTTAAGGTTTGCGGTGTTGTTGATATCGTATACGGGGGCGAGCATATTAAGTCTTTGTTTAGCCTATTTAATTCGTTACGATTTTGAGATTCCGGCTGATACACTTTCGATTCTTCACTTAACGATATCTTGGTTAATTCCTCTAAAAATTCTCATTTTTTCCATTATGGGGCAATTTAGTGGATTTTTGGCTTATTATAGGTTGCCTGACCTTTATATTACGGGGGTTGCGTCTATAGCTTCGACTTTTATTCTTTTTTCAGTTTGGTTTTTTACAGGTGGAGCGGGTGCCCCACCCCGCAGTGTTATTTTTGCGGATCTTATCTTATCCTTTTTCTTTATTGCTGGGTTCCGCACGACATTACGTGTGGTTCGAGAACGCTATTTTAAGAATAATCATTCTGAGCTTTCCAAAAAAGTTAAGCGCGTGGCAATTATCGGAGCAGGGGATGCTGGGGCTACGGTTGCGGCGGACTTCATCAACAAAAGGGGCTTATACATGCGGCCTGTTCTCTTTTTAGATGATGATTTAAAGAAACTCGGGAAGCGTATCCACAATATCCCTATCGTGGGTACAATCGATCAGATTGAAATTTTAAAAGATCGTCATGCGATAGACATGCTCGTCATTGCCTTACCTCCAAGTGCGAACAGACGCATTCGGGAAGTTGTTGAGTTTGCCACTACAAATTCATTAGAAGTGAGGATAATTCCCTCTTTTCAGGAATTGGCCCTAGGCCGACTTAGGGCGAGCCAGGTACGTCCAGTGGATTTTGAAGATTTATTAGGGCGAATGCCGGTAAACCTACACTCTGAATCCATTAATCATTTAATAAACGACAAAACCATTGTCGTAACAGGTGCGGGGGGTAGTATCGGGAGCGAACTTTGTCGACAAATTATAATGCGTCACCCTAAGCGCTTGGTACTCATAGACCAATCTGAATTTCATATTTTCCAAATAGAGCAAGAGCTCATTAAGGCGGGGTGTGGTATTTTGATCATCCCCATTGTCGCGGATATCAAAGACCTTGACCGCATGCGACAGATCTTTACACGCTATTCTCCACAAATTGTTTTCCACGCGGCGGCTTATAAGCACGTCTACATCATGGAACGCCAATCCCAGGAGGCCATCAAGAATAATTCTATTGCAACGGCCAATTTAGCTCTGTTGGCAAGTGAACTTGATATAGAAGAGTTCGTCCTAATTTCATCTGATAAGGCTATTAATCCCACCAATATCATGGGAGCAAGTAAGCGCCTAGCGGAAATTGCTATCCAATCGATTCAAAAAAAGCAGGGGAATAAAACGAAATTCATGGCGGTCCGCTTTGGCAACGTGTTAGGCTCTTCAGGCAGCGTCATTCCTATCTTTAAACAACAAATTGCCAACGGCGGACCCATAACAGTCACACATCCAGACGTCACTCGTTACTTCATGACCATCATGGAGGCTGCACGTCTGGTACTCCAGGCAGCAACACAAGTCGCTGGAGGTGATATATTTGTACTTGATATGGGAAACCCAATAAAAATAGTAGACGTTGCCCGACGCCTTATCGAACTCAGTGGATTTAAGCCAGATGTCGACATAGAAATTGTTTTTACGGGGTTACGTCCTGGAGAAAAACTATTTGAGGAAATCAAAAGTAAGGATGAACGGAACGCAGAAACATCACCCCCCTCTGTTTTCCGCTTTATTTCCGATTCACCCTCCTGGGAAAACTCAATTGCCTCTTCCATTCAAGTCCTGGAACATTCCCTCTCAAGCTCCAATAACAACGACCTCAAGCAAATCGTAAAAAATTTAGTCCCCGAATATACCCCCTACCTTGAATGAGGGGGGCTCTAGGAAACTGCGGGGAAACCATAGCAATAGCATTCGGTTAATATCTTAACTATTACGCTCCCGTTTGCACATGATAGTTAACCAAGGTTATTAAATAACAATCTTAATCAACTTGTTAACAAACAAACGAATATTTTTTACTGGTGGGTCAATTTGAATTAGAGTTGAGGAACTTTGGTAGGTGTGGTTTAATTGACGCTTACAACAAACTTTGGGCGCTGTATGAGTAAAGTAATTTTTTTTGAATGGGTGCGGATCTAGCGGAAAGACCTCTATTGCGAGGGCTATAGGACATTTAAGCTCTGAACTTTGGTTAACGTTCGGTGTGGATACATTCATTGATATGATCCCATTTGGTAAACAAGAGCCATATTTGAAATTTATTCCAAGTCAAAATGAACGCGGCCCCACAATGCATGTGGATGCAGGGCTAGAAGCAAAAAAGCTATTTGGAGCTATGCCGAGGTTTGCCGAAATGCTTGCGACAGAAGGAAATAATCTCATTATCGACGAAGTCTTATTCGATGAGGCTTCTTTAAAAGCTTATGCAGAAAATTTAAAACACCATACCGTTTATTATATTGGCATTTTTTGTGATCTCAAGGTTATGCAAGAACGGGAAGTTTTAAGGCGTGATCGGTGCATTGGTCTTTCAAATGATCAAGAAGGAAGAGTTCATCAAGGCACTTTAAATTTATATGACATTAAAGTTGATACAACAAGCATCTCGCCTTTTGAAGCAGCTCGCCTGATATTAAAGTTTATAAATGACAATCCTGTTCCGAAAGCTTTTCAAAAACTGAAAAACAAGGCATATTAATTCTATTATACTAAACTAAAAAGCTATTGACGCGACATAGGAGAGATG
>MIDO01000035.1:0-7253 GCA_001831055.1 Verrucomicrobia bacterium GWC2_42_7
CCTTACGGTTTTTATTATGCGATGGATGAGAAATCGCCCCAAAACAAAATACTGTATTCATTTTCAATGCGTTTTACTATATCTTAATTTTAACCTTAATATCTTAATAATATGAATACAAAAACAACCTATCTTGGAATGGAATTAGCGAATCCCATTGTAGTGGGAGCTAGTCCGTTATCTACGAACCTCGACACAGCACGGAAGCTCGAAGACGCGGGCGTTGCGGCTATAGTCATGCATTCCCTTTTTGAGGAACAAATCATTCACGAACAACGAGGCATAGAACAATACATCAATAAATATGGATCTTCGTTTGCAGAAGCCCTATCTTACTTCCCAGAAGCCCAGTTAGACGTTGGGATGGAAAGATACTTGCAACAGATACAAAAACTGAAGGAAACGGTAAAATTGCCCATCATTGGGTCACTTAATGGCGTGCATGAAGGGACATGGGTCGATTATGCTAAATCGATAGAACAGGCAGGTGCAGACGCGATTGAATTGAATCTCTATTTTCATCCCATCGGAACATTTTCATCAGGGACCGAACTCGAGAATGCCGCAATTAGTGTCATCAAAAGTGTGCGGAATGCCACCCAATTACCGCTAGCGGTAAAAATAGCACCTTACTTTTCTGCATTACCTAACTTTATTAAGCAAGTTGAACAAGCGGGGGCTCAAGCAATTGTACTTTTTAATCGGCTCTTTCAACCCGATATTGATATAGAGACAATGGAAGCAACTCCTAAACTTCGTTTCACTGACCCATCAGAGTTGTTTTTACGTCTCCGTTGGACAGCCGCCATGTATCAAAAAACAAGCATGAATATTGCAGTCACGGGAGGCATTTCAGAAACGAAAGATATTGTTAAAAGTATCATGGCAGGAGCAGACTGCGTCCACGTGGTTTCCTGCATCATGCAGCAAGGCCCTCACTACGTAAAAGAAATGCTCAATCAACTATCCTCTTGGATGGAAGTTAAAGAATACACTTCTCTCTCGGAAATGAGGGGTTCGATGAGCTATGCAAAAGTGCCCAATCCAGACGCACTCGAACGCGCCAATTACGTCCGCATCCTTCACAGCTGGGCTGGATAAGAGAAGCAGGGCAGCCAGGACCTTTAAAACTTCAAGGAAACCCATTTGGGTCCCCAGAAAGATGTTAATTTAAGATTTCGAGCAGGCGGGCAAGGCGAACACAACCGAGCGTACCTCCGTACGTAAGGGAGTGTGAGTCCGA
The DNA here is from genome assembly GCA_001831055.1 of Verrucomicrobia bacterium GWC2_42_7. Taxonomy (GTDB): domain Bacteria; phylum Verrucomicrobiota; class Verrucomicrobiia; order Opitutales; family GWC2-42-7-A; genus GWC2-42-7-A. The sequence continues at coordinate 1,244 of MIDO01000035.1, forward strand.
TGTCCAACGAACTCGAAACTTAAAATAACTTCTTTCTGCAAAAAGCGTTTCTCCAAGCCCTCCTTCCGAAAAGGAGTTCGTTGCGCGGAAGCAAAATCTATCGATTTTACTTCCGCGCAAAGTCTCGTTTTAGAAACGTATTTGGGAAGCGTTTCTTAGAAGAAATGCTAACTAGCCATAAGATCTGTAAAATGGATATTATAAAAAGCACTATTCGGTTCTCTTTTGGAAAGCGCGAAAGGTTTTCGCATCTTGTCATTGCCTAACTTGCCTATGTTCTACGGCATTCACATCTATATTGAAACATGATAGCGAACTGAGATTGATTGAATTTGTTCCTCAGTCAGGCTACTGTTGATGAAAGACAAGAATCCTCTATCCTTCAATTGGGTGCAGAATCGTTCTATATCTGCAGCAGAAAGGTTTCTTGTGTCTTGAACACGAAAGTTATCCAACCGGAGACGGTTTAAAGGAGAAAGGTCAACCGAAGGATCAAGCTGTCCTATTGTTATATCTTTTATCTTTTTAAACTGATTCAACACCGATATATCTCGTTGAGATAAAGTAACATTGCCTAGACTGAGACGACTTAATTTCTTACAGTTTTTGGCTAAAACGGGTAAGATTTCTTCCCCTCTAACGCTCCCTTCTGAGGATAAATTTAGGCATAGGTCCTCTAACTCATGCAACCCGGATATCATGGAAGTAACTGACTGTGAATGCCTTATATTACATAACAAACAAAGAGTTAAGATATGGGGCCTTGTTTCTGTAACTACTTGGAGAATAATTTCATCGGGAGCCTGAACAGCACCCTCTGCTAAAGGTAAAAATGTAGTCAAACGAAGCAATTTTGGACAACCCTTGAAGAGTTCAGCTAGCCCTTTTCTCCAGTCTACCTCAGAACTCTCTACGATCCCTACAATGTCGAGAGCTTGCAATTCTTTTAACTGCCCCAAAATACCCAGCGTTTCAGGGGAGAAATGACTCCCTTCCCCGAAAAACAGATGCAAGCGCTCTATTTCTGGAAGACGTTGAACAACGGCTTGGCAGAACGATTGAATAGAAGGCAAATCCCAATCCAAAGGACGACCAAATATCGAAAGATTTTTTAAGGACAAAGGAGCACTTCTAATTATCTCGGTTATCTCATTAGGCGTCAATCGAGCGAATCCCATCACGTGTAGTATTTCTAATGCTGACATCTTAGAAATTGCTTGAGCGATCCCCCTCGCGGTCAAATTACGGTTCCAACCCAAATTCAACGAGGCTATGGGACATTCAGTGAAAGCATTTAAATCGGCATCTGTGAGGGAAGTAAGGCCTGACAGATTAACCTTCCGTAATTTGTGTTTTTCTGCGATTGCTACCGCCATAGCTGATCTCTCCGAATCAAAATCGCTATAAAAATCTGGAAGTTCTGTTAGATTTGGGAAGCATTGTGGGATAAAGGATAAATACGTCAAACGCACACCTGTCGTTTCAAGAGAGGTGATGTTTTTGCAACAAGAGCCGAGAACAGTTAATCCTTTTGACGTAACCTCCGTATTATAACAACTGCATTTCATCAAATAGGGACACCCCTCTGCAATCTTCATTAATGACCCTTCTTTTAATGCAGTATTCGAGAGATCTATTTCCTCCAATTGATGTAATTGACCAAGAACTGCAAGGCCTTCATCTGTTAGGTTCGGACAATATCTGAGAGACAACCTCTTGAGATTAGGATGTTGCTGGACGACAAATCGTAACTGTTCATCCGTCAAACCAGAATTTGATAGATCAAGAGATTCAAACAATTCCCGCCTTTTTAAAGCAGCCGCCCGTAAGGTGCGATTGACTCGTGCCAATCGACCTTGATCCTTTTCATCCAGAAAGTCAAAGATGTTTATAAGGACTCCTAATGTGCAATCCGCATTCTGAAAGTTCTCCCAAACTTCAGGCGTGGGCTTAGGCGGAGCATCCGAAGTCCCGATCTCATCATCCTTCCGTGCATACAGGAAGGAAACCCAACTCGCACATAACAAACAAGATAATACACTAAACCCTCTTAAAATCCTTAAATTGCGAGCCATTCATCCTCCTCATGCATGAAAGATACCATGACCCCAATCCCCTTGTCGACAAAAAACACACAAGAATTTGACCTTAATAACCTTACTATCAACAACAAGAAACCAATTGCGCGAAAGTAAAATTTTTACAAATTTTACTTTCGCGCAATTGCCTTCTTTTCGGGAAGGGGGTTGGAAAGAACCCGTTCTGGGTGACCAAAATGGGTTCTTTCCAATATTTTCTCCTAAATCTCCCTAGCTTTTTGCTTCGATTGGGTTTTCAGAGACGACTTCAAATTCAAGGTCAAAGACAAGGTCTGCGTGCAGCTTGACTTGTGCAGCGTGCTTACCCAAGGTCTTTGCTGGATGACGTAAGTGGATCTTCTTTTTCTCCAATTCGATTCCATCGTCCTTGAGGCGTGCAATTAGATCATTTGCTGTAACAGAGCCAAATACTTTGCCTTCTGCCCCTGTCTTAACAGCAATGGTCAGGCGAGCATTCTTGAGCTTCTCTGCCAAGCCTTGTGCGTTCTCCAACTCTTTGGCCTCACGAACAGCACGGGCTTTTTGCAATGATTCAATTTGCTTTTTGTTCGAGCGGGTTACAGGGATTGCCATTCCTTGAGGAAGAAGAAAATTGCGCGCATAACCGGCTTTCACGGTTACTTGATCACCTTCTCCGCCCAAACCCTCCAGGGGCTTTAACAATAAAATTGCTGCATTTGCCATATCTCTTTCTTTCTATCTATCAATTTGTATCAATTAAAATGGAACATCTTCATCCACATCAACTTTGCTTGCCATGTGGATAGATTCATTTGTCTTCTTTGGGAAACCCATCGATTCCGGACTTTGAGAATCTTGATTCATATTCTCCTCGTTAGAAGCGTTACGGCCCCCAACAAACTCAAAACCTTCGAGAACCACTAATAACTTGCTTCGTTTTTCGCCAGTATTGGACTCCCACTCATTTAAGCGTAAGCGACCCTCAATGAAAATCGGTTTTCCTTTTACAAAGTATTTGGAAATCGTTTCCGCATGGCGTCCAAAGGCCTCTACATCAATAAAGGCGGTCTCCTCTTTAGAGCTGCCATCTTGGCTACGAAATACACGCGAAGTCGCAAGCGTTAACTTGCAGATAGAAAATCCTGCAGAGGTCACTCGAACCTCAGGATCCCTAACCAAGTTCCCTAGGATGATCACCTTGTTAAATGAAGCCATGGTTGTTTCCTTTTATTAAATACCCTATTAAGCGGCAATACCTTCAATAAAGATACGGTCGATGTTTCTGTCAAGGCGTAGTTTTTCCTTAATCAACTTAGGGGCAATCGGAGGAGCTTCGAAAGAGATTTGCACATAGACTCCTGCAGGAAATTTCCTGTTTACCACGCGAACAAAATGCTTATTCCCATGGTTGACAACCTCGCTGATCTTTCCGTCCACCGAAGTCACCACCTGCTTGAGTCTCTCGATTAAATTTTCGATAGGCTCATTGTAATCGCGGGTATCCAATATAAAGGATGCTCTATAATTGTTTGTACTCATGTTAGTTACTTTTTTGATTTATAAAATTCATGGCATTATTACTGCCCTTGTCAATAATCAGTTCTATATCTTTCAAAAATTTTGGCATCGATGCTGTCAGCTGATCCGATTCTTCCTGACGAAAGTTATTTAAAACAAAGTCCGCCAAAACAACTCCCGGTAGTGGGGAACCAATCCCCACTCTGTAACGCACATAGTCGCGCCCCAAATGAGAACTGACACTTTTTAGCCCGTTGTGAGAAGAGTCGCCTCCACCCACGCTGAGCTTTGCCCGTCCAAAATCTAACGACGCATCATCACATACTACCAGCAAACTTGTCGGCAATAGCTTAAAATATCGGCAAACTTTTCCTAGACACAAACCACTCTCATTCATATAAGTAAGCGGCTTGACTAGGATTTGATTGATAGGTTCGCTCACCTTAGCAACCATGCCATTAAAATAGGCATCGTAATTCCACCGACCCCCATGCGATAACGCATAGGCATCGAGGATTCGGAAGCCGATATTGTGTCGCGTCTTTTCATATTGCAAGCCCGGATTCCCCAGCCCCGCAATAATCCATCCAGACATATTTCAAAGAACCAATTATAATTTATTTCTTCTCACCCTTGTTGGCTTCAGCACCTTCAGCGGACTTCTTCTCTTCTCCACCAGCTGCTGCGCCTTCTGCTGCTGCACCTTCTGCTCCGGCAGACGCTGTCTCTTCCTCCATCACACCACTGGTGCATGAGATCAGAGGCATTTCAGCATTTTCCGTATAGGTAACACCGCTTACTACTGGTAAGTTCTTGATATGGATAGATTCTCCAACTTTTAGATTGGTTACATCCACTTCAATGTACTCTGGCAAATCTTTTGGCAAACAGCGAACTTCTACTTGCATCTTTGTAGTAACCAACATACCCCCTTCGGTCTTAACACCAAAGGCTTCACCCTTAACGTGAACGGGCAATGTCACATGCATTTCTTTATTCTCTGAAACTTCTTGTAAGTCAACATGCAAGAAACAATCAGTAAGGGGGTCTTTCTGCATGTCCTTCAAAATCGAAAGCGCCGCTTTTCCTGACTCATCAATAACCTGTATAATAGAGGCAGATCCCCCTTTCGCACGCAAGAGCAAACGAAATTCTTTATCGTCCATACTCAAGGAGCGAACTCCAGAATCCCCGTAAATGACAGCAGGAATTCGCCCTGCTGCACGTAAACGGTTACAAACCCCACGACCTACGTCATTCCTCGACACTATTGCTAACTTTAACTGTTTCATTGCCATTCCTTCTAAAATTCTATTTGCCCATTTAATATAAAACAAAACGCTACACCCTAGAACATTTTTTCAAAAAATCAACTAAAATTATGGCTATTTTAGGGAAAACCCCTTTTGGTCCCCCCAAAAGGGGTTTCCCCAACAGAAAGATGTTAGTTTGAGTTTCGAGTTCGTTGGACATCGGACTCACATTCCCTTACGTACGGAGGTACGCTCGGTCATGTTCGCCTCGTCCGCCTGCTCGACATCTTAAACTAACATCTTTCTGGTTTCCTTTCCCCAAAGGAGGTATTACGGAACCCGTATTTTTGCGACGAAAGAGAAAAAGCAGTAGAGTCCGCTGCGCAACACATTCGAAAATTAAAAAAGGGGAACGTTTTCTTCCTATTCACTTTGCCAATAACACCGTAGAGGGGTGCTAGTTTAAGATTTCGGGAAGGCGGACAAGGTGGATCTCTTTGCACGATCCTTATAGAAAAAGCCTCAGTTCGGCTTTTGAGAAGGCGGACGAGGTGAACCTTTTCTTCCTGTTCCATTTGCCAATAACGCCGGAGAGGGGTGCTAGTTTAAGCTTTCGAGAAGGCGGACAAGGCGAACATGAGGGAGCGTATTTAAATACGTAACCGAATGTGAGTCCGTAGTCCAACACACTCGAAACTTAAAATAGCACCCCTCTACCGGGCGATGTCAGATTGACGAATAACCCTTATCTGATTCCTCTTTAGAACTTCTGATGCAAGATCGTTGTCTTCCAAATTGATAACGATGCCTGACTTCCCACGAGGCCTCATGATGAAGGGATAAATGTAATGAATATTGATCTCCGCTTGAACCAATGCGCATGTCACTGACTTCAATTGTTCTTCATTATCTAATTCCACTCCTACCACTTCCACTTCATTAAACGGAAAGTGGTTCTGCTCAAGGATATCCCTCGCTTGCTCTGGATAATCTACAATCAGCCTAATGATCGCACTATCTGTCGTGTCCAGCGAACAGATGGCCATAATGTGAATATCCTTCGAGTTTAGCAAACCAACAAGATCGTTAAGCCGCCCTACCCTATTCGCCGCATAGATAGAAAATTGTATGATTGAATCCTTCCCCGGTTTCTTCATTGTCTGATGCTTCATACCCACT
>MIDO01000035.1:7265-9018 GCA_001831055.1 Verrucomicrobia bacterium GWC2_42_7
ACCAAATTGCCCCTTCTTACTCCTGGCTACAGCGCATCAAGATTGCACCATCCTAACCCTAAATGCAAGCACGATTTTTGGAACACGATTCCTTGTTGTGGAAAACGGCTTTTAACACGAATTTTGGATAAGGAATCTGGTGCCCTCTAAAAACCCTATTTTCGGAGAAACGAAGATATTGGGGGGAGATATTTTTACCTAACCCTGTCTTGCGCTATAACATATTCTGCAAGAATTTATTATAGCGCATATCGCCTCCTTTCGGAAGGGGTGAGGGGAAACCAAAAGCGTTTCCCCGCAGCTTTTAGAGGTCTCCATCTTCATTCCTTCGAAAACAGAGTTTCTAGAGGCATCCAGTTTTTCCCAGAAACACATTACATCAGACGTAAGGTGCTCATTCTGCGCCTCAATAGAGCATCAATAATTTCTGTTTTAATGGGATTTTTATTCATTATTTCTTTATTAAGCACTTCTATTTCTTGCACCAATTTAGCAACTTCCTTTTCCTGTCCACTTACATCCACCTCTGGGCGTTCTTTCCTGTTTACCCTTATGTTCTTCAAATCCTTATCCCGCCTTTTCTCTTTTTGTGTTCTTTCTGCAACCAGATCCTTCAAACTCTTTCCAATTTGTTGAGGAAAAGAACTAGAATGTTCCCTTGCTATAGCGTTTTCTATCCTGTATTGATCTTTCTTTTCTTGAGGAAGATTGTTGATTTTCAAAGCAAGCCAGTGAATAAGCAAATGAGCCTCCTTTTGCCTCACTACGGTTAAAGGAATGCCCAATTTCTGCTTTGTTTGCGAAACAGAACCATTGTGTGCCATAGGATGACATCCTCCAAACTCATCAAGATAAATCCTTTTCCCATAAAGGTTCGGAATTTTTATGTTCTGCGGACTATTTAAATCTTTTAGAGGGTGGACCAAGGCGTTTCGCCAACAATACCAGTTGCTCCCATATCCTGAATCTAAAGAATCCCCATGCTCAATCATGTCCAATAGCATTAAGTTTGTCATCAGGGTTAAAGAATTTCGCGAAACTTCCGAGATAAACCAGGCCGTAATGAGGTTCGGCAGAAAATAGAGATCTTCGTCTTGCAAGGAACCTCCACTCAAAATAGATCTCATTATCGATGCTACTTCAGCTTCAGAACGGTGATTAGGTAAACTAATATAGCGTTCAAATGCTTTAGCAAAGCCTCGATAAGACTCTCCTTCGTGTCTAGATCCAAAGGAAGATGTAGGACGGAACAATTGCTCCGGAGCACCACGACCAAGAGGCTTTGCAATCCCACTCAACGTCATGAGTATCTTACACTTTTCTGCATCACTAGGGTGAAAAATCTGATCAATTTGTGTAAAAAATGGACTCAGTTCCTTCTCGTAAAGACCATTAATATAGGCAGGCGCTTGAATTTCCCCCTTATATCGGATTCTTTCTAGGGTAGCATTGAATGCTTCTTTATAACCTTGATATTGTTCTTGTGTTAATGCCCTTAAAATGTCTTCTGGATTTTCTCCTAATAAATCCGAATCGGCATTCCCTGTTCCAATAAAAGACGCCCATCGACCAAGTTCATCCGTCCCCTTCAGCATGGATTCCCGATAATGCTGGGGCAGAGATAAACTATATAACAAACGCTCATTATTGTCGTTGGATCCACCCTGTCCTTGATGCACCCTTACAATAAAATTATTTTTCAAATGCCGTTTCTGTTCCTCGGATAATTTTTTTAAATATCTGCAAAACTCAA
>MIDO01000035.1:9061-9937 GCA_001831055.1 Verrucomicrobia bacterium GWC2_42_7
ACCTGCTCTGTATTTCCATGATCACTGACATAGAAATGCTGCCGCTCCCCAGGAGAATTTTTCAACAAGATTAGACGATTTCCGACATTAAACCAAATCCCTTCAATGGGAATATCCGCATAATGCTCCCCCAGGGAACCTGCTATACATCGCCATTTTCCAACGGTATTGAGTTTAGAAATATTCGGAGGAATAATCAAATTGTCTAAACTCTCATCCTCAATACATGGATTCTTTTCCTTGTCTTTAATCAAGCCAAGCAACTGCTGATAGAGATCCCAGTGGTTACATAAAAGATAATTCATATCACCTCTATAAAAGAGACGAAGCATCTCACACAAGGGATGTTCGAGAACATCGATATCCGCTTTGTCGTGCTTCGTCCTGATATGGCAGGGACCTATTCCAAATTGTCTTTCATACTGCAAGACAACCTGTCCTATGAGATCGTCAACTGCTTTATTCAAAGCAACAGGATAAGAACTATACAGCGGGACAGTTACAGGATCTGATGGCGTTTGATCAACTATAGCCTGGGCGATTTCAATAAGTTCTTGCGATTGAAACACAACCGTCTCCTCTGTTCCGTCTGCCCCCAAAACCCTAACTTCAAGATTCGAAAACATCACTGCGTTTAATGCGCTGCTGCAATACATAAATAAAGCAGTAAGTAGCACAAAATGATTGGCTTTTTTCATGTTCATTTTCCCACCCAACGGTAAACTCAACTAAATAGCAACAAAAATATTGGGAAGCCTGAAAACTACAGAGAAGTATTTGGTTTGCACAAGATATAGTTGATCCTATTGAGAGTCGAGGCGCTTTTGCGGTTCATATCGAAAGATGTAATGATCTAATCCTATTTGGCGACAAAAT
>MIDO01000035.1:9985-13023 GCA_001831055.1 Verrucomicrobia bacterium GWC2_42_7
CAAAAAGAAGGTTTTCCGCGCCTCTATTCTCAATCTGTTTAACTATAAAATAAGATAAAGTCTCCCATCTTCTCGCGACAGTAAAATCGACAGATTTTTACTGTCGCGACGAACTCCTTTTCGGAAGGGGTCAGAAAGATGTTAGTTTAAGATTTCGAGCAGGCGGACGAAGCGAACATGAGGGAGCATACATACGTACGTGACCGAATGTGAGTCTGATGTCCAACGAACTCGAAACTTAAAATAACATCTTTCTTTTTGGGGAAAACCACTTCTAGGGAGACCAAAATGGGTTTTCCCCAAAAGTCCCTCCTTTACCCTTCCTTTAAAAGCTTGCGTTGGGGGGACGATTATGAGAAAAAGGGGGGTTTTAGAGAAATGAATGCCGGGAGAGCGAGTCGGGTGTATACGGAGCAGTCTATCAAGAGTTGGACGGAGAAACTGGAAATAAAATGGGAGTCATTTTTCTCTGAAGAGGAATTGAGATTAGGTCGCCGCTTTTATAAGGAAAACGTTGTCCGGCAGTTTGAGATCAAGCCCCTCTATGCAACCATCAATGGAAAAATCGAGAGGGAAAGCTTTTATGCCATTATTGAAGTTAAGGATGAAAACTTTGATATCCGCATATCGACACCTAAGACTTTAATGGGCCGTGCATTAGCTGTTTCAGGATTGTATGAAATCGAAGAATTGGTGGCAGATAATTGCGATACAATAAAAGAACAAGCATCCTCTCCATTGCCCGTTGTCGAAGCTGTTAAACAAGTTAAAGTTGAAACCCCGGCAAAAAACCTTTGCTTGTCTTTTTCGGCTGTTCCAGCGGGCTTATTTTTTCAAGCCTATTGGGCGGACGAAAATGGCAACCAAGAAGGAATCGCTAGCATCGACGGACGAAAACAACTTCATCCACATGAACGGGAACAACTTATCAGACTCGTACACCTCGCAAAAGAAAGCAGCTTCGTTTTTATAAAAGGAGGCGCCATTTTAAACGAAATCGGACACATCCCCTTATTTTTAGAGCGAAAATTGGACCTTTGGAAAAAATGTTTCAAAATAGAGTGCGATCATTCAGTCGACTTCCTCAAGGGAGATATCAAAGAGGCTGATATTGAGGTAGCTGTACAAGAAAATGGAGATCAGTGGGACGTCTCTTATGAGTTAAAAGTCAATGGAACAACCTTGTCTTCAGATGAAAAAAAACACCTGATCCAAAAACGAGACGGGCTTGCGATCTTACCTCACGTCGGCATTGTACGCGTTTCTCAAGATAAAAAAAACACCATCGATGAGATGGCTTTGCCCTTCGACCGATCACAGCAACCTAAGTATATGCTATTCTCTCTCTTCGAGAAACGAAATATCCGGTTGTCGCTGAATCCAGAAGTTGAGCTTTGGAAAAACCAAATCTTAAACCTCCCAACTTTCGAATGCCCAAGAAACTCCCTATTAAGGCCTTATCAGAATCAAGGAATTGCTTGGATGAAACACTTACTCTCCCATGGGTGCGGCGTCCTGCTGGCCGACGAAATGGGTCTGGGAAAAACCCTCCAAATTTTGGCCCTACTAGCCTCAGAAGAACAACATAAACCCAACTTAATCGTCTGCCCAGCCAGCGTCATTCCCGTTTGGCAACAAGAAATTACTCGCTTTTACCCTGCTTTACAGTACAGAGTTGTCACCACCGAAACCATGCAGGAGCCCAAAGGAAACGTTACATGGCTGTGCAGTTATACTCAATTAAGACAACACAAAGACCGATTGCTACAGATGCAATTCGAATACGCAGCCCTAGACGAAGCTCAATTTATTAAAAATCCAGATACGAAAGTTGCTCAAACCTGCATGGGCATAAAAGCAGATCGGCGCATCGCAATCACAGGAACGCCCCTCGAAAACCGTTACATGGACGTATGGACCATTTTTCGGTTCCTCATGCCAGGATTATTGGGTTCTAAACAAAGTTTCGCAATCAAAAGCGCAACCCCGGAATTCCTCCCAACCCTCACAAAACAAATAACCCCATTCATCCTCCGCCGCGCAAAAACAGATGTCCTTCCTGACCTCCCAGATAAGACCGAAATCGACATCATTTGCCCCTTAACGGATCTTCAACGCGAACTGTACCAACAAATTGCCCAACTCGCTATCGAGAAATATGGAGAAAATCTACAAAAGGCCGTTCAGGAATCCCCCATCAAACTATTCGCTATACTCACTCGATTAAGACAAGTGTGTTGCGACCCAAACTTACTCCCTTGGGTCCAAACAGATTCTATTCAGAGCGGCAAAATAAATGTCCTCTTTGATCGACTCCAAGAATGCTTCGCTAACGGAAAAAAAGTCGTCATCTTCAGTCAATTCGTATCCCTCCTAAAAAACATACAAAAACATTTCACTCAAACATTCCCCCAAGTACCCATGTTTGAACTCTTTGGCCATACCCTCGATCGAAGAAAACCTGTCGCGGATTTCCAAAATACCAAAGGCGTAGCAATCATAACAGTCAGCCTTAAAGCCGGAGGAACCGGTATCACCCTCCACGCCGCCGACACTGTCTTTCTTTTAGATCCCTGGTGGAACCCAGCTTCAGAAAATCAGGCCATCGACCGCGTACACCGCATTGGCCAAAGTAAAAATGTCTTCATCTACCGCCTCCTCACCCCAGGTACCATCGAAGAAAAAATTCAAAACCTCAAATCCAATAAAAAATTCCTTTTTTCCCAAATCATCGGTAATATCAAAAATACATCCATCCCCGCCAATTACCTCCTCTCCCTCTCAGAATTAATTAAGCTAACGTAGAGATTTTGAGAAAGTTGATGAAATAAGAAAATCTGAATACCTCTAAAAATTTTTGGGAAACCCATTTGGGTCCCCCAAACCCTTCCAGAAAAGAGATCGTTACGCAGATATAATTTCTTTCCAGAATTTATGCCCGCGCAAGAACGTTTTTTGTAATGGACTAGGCGAACCGGCAGTTATAGTTAAACAGATTGAGAATAGAGGCGCGGAAAACCTTCTTTTTGAGGTAAAAA
>MIDO01000036.1:0-6219 GCA_001831055.1 Verrucomicrobia bacterium GWC2_42_7
ACATTGAAAAGGTTGAAGTTGAGCGTAACAGCGTCATTACCCGTGCCAAGCTTCATTTCCTTCGCGATCGCGTCGGTAAGCGGGCGTCCAAGGTTAAGGAAAAGAGCTACAAGTAAGAAAGGTGTTATTTTAAGTTTCGAGTTCGTTGGACATCGGACTCACATTCGGTCACGTATTTAAATACGCTCCTTCATGCTCCCCTCGTCCGCCTTCTCGAAAGCTTAAACTAACACCTTTCTTGGGGTTATAGGAGGGGAGCAAAAGGAAGTTAGTTTAAGCTTTGAGTGTGTTGGACTGTGGATTCACGTTCGGTTACGTACTGCTGAAAGCCATTATTTCAGTTTTTGAGTGCGTTGGGCTACGGATTCACGTTCGGTTACGTATGTAATGTACGCTCCTTCATGTTCACCTCATCCGCCCTGCTCGAAAGCTTAAACTAACGTTTTTCAGCGGGGTTATGAGAACTGTGAGCAATAAACCTTCACCTCATCCGACGGCTGGGAAAGCTTAAGTTAATATAGCATAGGCAATAAAAGTCCTTACAAAAAGCAACCTCTTTGCGCGAACAAAAAAACGTGATTTTTTTTGTTCGCGCATTATCGCTTTTCTTTGGAAAGCGCGAAAACCTTTCTTTTCTTGCGAAAAGAAAGGTTTTCGCATCTTCATTCTCAATGCATTTAACTATATCTCGGGTTTGGGTTATGCAGAGAGGTTTTTTATAAAAGATTCGATTTCTGGTTGGAGGTATTGATAATCAGCATATTTTTCGGGATTTCCGGTAATCATGGTGATTACTTTTTTAAATAAATTTATCCCTTTGGTTTTTTGTGATTCAGAATCGCATTCAACAAAGCAGCTGGCGGCACAGGAATAGAGGAGGGGATCTTCTATGTGTTCAATCAATTTTTCGTATACTTCAGCCGCAACGGAGTGACCTTTTTCTACACAAATAGCATTGGCTAAGATTATATAAGATTGCAAATATTTGGGGAATAAAAGGATAAGGGTTTGCATCATTATTTGGAGGGATTCAAATTGTTTTTCTGCAAAACATTTTTCCCCTGTAGAAAGTAATTCTTGATAAACCTGTTCCGTTAATAAGAGAGGGTCTATTTCACCCTTGGTTGTCATAGACTTGTCGATTTTCGAAAAAAAATCAGCAACATTGGGATTGTTTTTTATAAAAAGGTTTTTGCCCTGAGCATAGTTTTGTTCCATATTTTGCAGAAATACTGAAACTTCGACCTCTTTTCGTTCTCTATATTGATCTCTAGATTCAATTTCATTTCCTTGGTACTCTAGATTTGTAATTCCCTCTGCGATTGGAAACGATAGAGAGGTTAATTCTTTTGAAAATTCTGTTTTTTGCATAAATTTATTGTACTGAAAGTAATTTCTTTAAGGGTTCTATTTCTTCTGGAAGGGCTAATTTCAATAAATTTTCTTTTTGTTCGGGATGTTTATTTAAAAATTCAGTAAGAAATTTCAAATCGGAAGTTTTTGCTTTGATCTCTTCTTTATTTTGAATATCTGATAATGTTGTCAAATTTGAGCTAAGACTTTTTAAAGAAGGAGAATGAATAAAGCTTAATAAGTTAAAGATAATTGCCATACTTGCAAAATTCCCTGATTTTTCAGTTTCCTCTGTTTTTTTCCCCGTTTTTAGCTGTTCTTCATGTGATGCATCAAAAGCTGATTTCCAAGCTATTGCAGCTGTATTGGCAATGAGTGGCGTTCCTAAAAAAGAAACAACTGATGTGGCGATTGGAAACCCAAAGCAAGAAGCAACAACGCCGCCCGTTGCTACCATCCCGACTGCAATAGCAATCGGTTTTTTGTATTCAAAGCATTTTTGGGTAGCCCACAGGGTCCATTTAGCTGCATTCTGAAGCCTGGAAGGTCCAAATTCCTGTGCCGTTCTTTCTATGGCTGGGCTTCCCGAAGGGGGCGTCACTACATTCATGTCATTTAATTTACATATAACTAATTAAAAAGTCAAAGTGATTAATGGACGTTATTTTATATTTAACAAATTATTTCTGTATCTCGTTTTTATTTGCATTTTAGATTGAATTCACCTTAAACTAAACACAGTAAATTTTTATGAGAAAGTTTATTCTTTTGCTCTTATCAAATGTGAAGTCGAGAGGTTTCCTTTTGTTTCTTTCAACAGCAATATGTTGTCATCTAAGTATCGCAAACTTAAGTGACCTAGACGAAGCTCTTAATGAATCCTTAAATGCGGACAGTAGTTGGAGTAAAGCTGAAAGCTTTGGAGCTGAAAGGTATCAAAAGTTTAGAAATGTTTTAAGAACTTACGGCATTGAAAGATTTAAGGAAGACTTAATTAAGCAAGGTGTTTTTAGTAGAGACGGGAACATATTGCCTGCCAAAGTCCCTTTTAATGCTTTTGCCAGAATACTTTCAGGAGACCTAATACCTAATTATTCTTTAACTGAACTGGTTAACTATGGTATGGAGGAAGAACAAAAACGTTATCTTCTGGCTGGAAATAAACCTGAATTGGATGAAAACTGGAATAGTACTGAGGCCGCATATCTTGGCAAAGCTAGCATGAGTAAGATGCATAAGTTTTTAATTCCGCGAAATCCAGGATGGCATACTTTCAATATATTAACTTTTGGGTTAAAAGGTGACAATTATGACATCAAAACACTACAAGAAGATATAAGACTACTTCAAGATATGAAGAGGACCGCTATAGCTTATGCACAGAAAAAAGATCCTACGCTGACAGAGGAAAATATTATTTTGTGCTTTCATGTATATCCTCTAAATTCAGTTCACTGGCTACATATGCATATTCTTGATCGAAGATATTTAGGGCCAACTTATTTAAAATTGAAACAAAAGAATCTTTTCATAGATGATGCTATAGCTGTTTTACAAAGTGAGTTGCTTGTGCACTATAGCGAATCGCATTGAAAATGAATACAGTATTTTGGTTTAGAACATCTTCTTCTTCATCGTATGACAAAAGCCGTAAGGTTTTGATTGTGCGATGGTTAAATGGGTATCCGTATCTCCTTCTCAATGTATTTAACTATAGACAAAGAGTGGTTTCTGAGGGCAGAATCTATTATTCCTGAAAAAATGTCTTCAAAAAAGAAAAATAAATTTTATAGATTTCTTTTTGAGATTCATTTTCGGGTGGTATGATTTCTAAAAATAGGTCCGTTTTCAATTTTTCTTGAAATAATGCGTAGTCCGCTGGGTCGATTTTTGATTTCAAATGGCTTAATAAATCCCTCCTCATTCTTTTTACAAAATTAATTCGGCCATTTTTTACTATTTCCTCTATTGGGGGGAATAACTCCTCTCTCATGACGTACTGTATTGCGGCTATGAAACTTGTAACAAGAATAAGCCTAGTTCCTGCATATTCGGGCGGAGTTATAAGAGCTAAAATCAGAAGTGCGAATGGACTTATTCTAATGGCTGTTTTTTTTATGATTACTTTATCTAAATTCCTGCTGAAATCCATGAACAGTGGGGCATATTGAGCAAGCTCTTCACTAAAATATGAGAATGCATGATAGAGTACGTCCGCGGGTAAGCCTAATTCTCTTGTTAGGTAGATAATATTTTGGGAAATAACAGGAAATTGAGTCCGGTCTTCTATAAGCCAGTGAAGGCTTTTATTTTGGAATAGGTATTGTCCTTCAGACCATAATTTTCGCTCAGGCATTAATGAGTAGAAGCGCTTACATGTTAACTCAAAGGATTTTCGATCGTTGGCATTTAATAACTTAGAAAGAATTTCATTTTGAATGGTCTGATCCTCTAGTACTATAAAAAAATCCTCCGGATCGCCATGGGAAATAAGAGTAGTGCAAAAGAATAAATAAAAGAAAATCCGTTTAATGCAGGTAAGTTTTAAGCGCATTATAGACAGTAACACGTTTATTTTTGGAACAGAGCCAAACATGGGATTAAATTTATTGAATTTTTTCATCAACATCCTGTTAGGAAGGTTGCTTCTATGTTTATTGAGTACAACAATTAGCTTTTCAATGAAAAATTGACAGCTTTTTATATTTGAACATCTCTAAAAACCTTGCGAAAACCTTTCTTTTCGCGGGAAAAGGAAAGGTTTTCGCGCTTTCCAAAGAAAAGCGAATGTCGCCTCAATAAAATCCTAAAAATTTTCTTCGGCGAGAGAAAAGGAGTTACAGTTACTTTATTGCCTATTCTATATGAGGAAGGACGCAAAACACCCTCACTTTGCCGGCCTGCTAAAACCTTGAGCTATAGTCAAACGCATTGAAAATGAATACAGTATTTCGTTTTGGGGCGATTTCTCATCCATCGCATAATAAAAACCGTAAGATTTTGATTATGCGATTATAAAAAGTGTTTCTTGGGAAGGTGCGGAAACCTTTCTTTCTTCAGAAAGAAGGGTTTCCGCGTATCTATTCTCAATGCTATTTACTATAACATCTTTCAGTGTGGTTGTAAGAAATGCCATTTGCGCTGGAATAAAATTCCTCCTGGAATTTATTCCAGCGCAAGTATCTCCTTTTCGGAAGGGGTTTGGGTGACCAAAATGGGTTTCCCCAATATACCACAACCTGTCGATTTACAAGCCCTTGAGGTCGCCGAGGGTGTAGATGGCTGGATGGTTTTCTGTGGGGATATTTTTGAGGAGGTTGATAGCGTCTCTAGCGGCGAGGGCTTCTTCGTCGATTGAGATGGGAGTACCAGTATTTTCCTTCAAGCTCCAGGTTCCTTCGCGGGAGAGTGCGACAATGGAAATATCATTGTCGTGTGGGTGGTCGAGGAGTAATTTTTGGAGAGGGTCAATGGTTTGTGTTTGTTTTGCGCCCATAGTTGGTTCTTCCTTGATGGCTAAGGTTGAGTCTTCTTTAGGATTTTGGGGGAGGAGGGATTTGAATGCATCGTAGAGGTTTTCCCAAATAATGGGTTGTTTATTGACTTCCCATGGTGTTTTTTCATCTAGGCGTTGTTGTGCTTTTAATTTACATATGAGGGAATGAATGGCCTCACGTGTGATTTTGTTGTGGGAGGCAGAGGGGGTCCATCCAAAAAACCAAGAGGTTGATTGTCCATGCCAATCTAAGGAACCCTCCTTTAGTACAAGGCGTAAGTCTGTTGGCTTTTTCTCACTTTGGGTGTATTGCTGAATGAGGTCCATTACTAATGCCAAGTTAAAGTCGACACTATCTGCTTTATCCATGTCCGTGTTCCACTTAGCTAGTGTTTTGGCTCTTAATGTGCTTAAGGTTGTTTCTAATAATTTAGCTTCTTGAGTTTCTCCGCGTTCTGTCTTTTGCTGTAACAGGAAATCAATCCACTTGATCTGTTCAGCTGTTTCGTATTTGTCGTAGAGTGTGGGTTTTACGGAAGGTTGGATGCTTAGGATAAGGTTTGTAAAACTTACCTTTGCATGAGAAGGGTAAGACATATAAAAGGCATCTAGCCATGTTTTACCGACTTCAGTTTTTTGTGTTGTAGGACTCGTTAGCTTTTCGTTTTCGTGGATTTGGCCGAGCCACAGCATATAATCCAGAGACGTTCTATCGAACAGGACAAGGCTGGGTTCAAAGTCCCCATGACCTTGCCAAGCGTGAAACCGTGAAGGCATTCCAATGTGAGCAGGGCACATGACCTCCATGAAATCATGTCTTTTTGCCCATTGAGTAACGAGCCACAAAGAAGAACCTGCCGCGACCAATCTATTGGAAGAGCCTTCCCAATCCAAATTGTAATTAAACAAGGAAAGGTCTGCGAAGTGTTGGAATTTCTTTTCTTCTCTCCAGGGCCAAGGGGAGCCGGCTTGTTCGCTGATGATTGTCAGTAAATTATAGTATTTGTAGGCCAATTCATGGGCAGGCATGGGTAAAAAGTAGCCAATGGCTCCTGGTTTCCCTCCTTTTAATCCAGGGATGTAGCCTTTTCCATACGCAATCGGATCTTCGACTAAGGGAACGGCATCTATTTTTGCTTGCAGTCTGGCTATATATCCTCTGGGTATTCTTTTATACAACGTCTTAATCGAGTCTTCTGTCCATGCTGTGGGTGATGCAAATAAAAAGACATAAGGGGGTCTTGAATTGAGGAAGGGGGCGAGAAAGGCACTTATATCGAGAGAGCTTATGGATGCCATTGCTGCTCCTAGGCTATGTCCACTGATAACCACTTTTAGTGTGCTTTTTCTTTCACTTGGTAGGTTAGCAA
>MIDO01000036.1:6256-12470 GCA_001831055.1 Verrucomicrobia bacterium GWC2_42_7
CTACAGTAATTGTATTTTGTCAAAAAGCCACTATGACAGGCTAGCTTAGGCTCTGGAACAACATTTCCATGGCCGGGCAGGTCTTCGTATTGACAGTTTACAACCGTTGAAGCAACATCATGAACCCAATCTCCCTTGAAATGAGATCCTCTAAATAGGATGGCTAGCACATTTTGCTTAGAGTTATAGGCAATAAACCCTGGCCAATCCTGGGCATCCCTATCGAATGCGTCTCCTTGGGTATTTGTTAAAATAGACTCTTCCATTGCACCCGTTTTCCCTTCGAATGCAGGGAAAATGAGCCATTCTCCGTTTTTTCCGTTAAGGGTTAAGTAGTAACTTCTTAGTATTTTTGATCTTAGGGCGTTTCTTGCGTCATCTCCCATTTGGTAGCTTAGGTCTACCAGCTTTACGATGTCTGGATAAATAACATCTGCAAAAGTTGGATTTATATGGAGAGAAGTAATTTGAAGTTCATCCCTCATAGCCTTTTTCTCTTCAAAGACCAACGGCTCCTGGGATTCTATTGAAAGGCTTGCCGGGCTTTTTATTAAGTAATCCTTCAGGTTAAAGGCTTGCGGAGGAAGCTTCTGTTTGCAATGGGAAGGAAACCCTTGATAATAATTTAAAGGTGGAATAGGAGGTGTGGCACCTAGGGAACTGGATTCGTAAAGTCTTTTATAAACCTCGTCCAGTGGTTTTTCTTGTGTTTCTGTACACAAAGATACGCGTTCCCAGCGTCCAATATACTTCTGTTGAACGGCATGATCAGGGTCGGGATCTAGCGTTCCTGTGATTTCAAGTGGATGCTCTGCTAACGACCTAGGATATTCACGCTTAAAGTCACGAATAAACTCAATTGCATCCAATCCCCTCTCTAGCGGCAAGTCTGCTAAATTATACCAAGGCCCGAGCTGCAAGCAAGCTCTGACTTCATCTGGGCTATAGATGAGTTCATTGGTTTCAGGCCGATTGATAACGCCTTCCGAGACAGATGTCAGCAGCAAACTGCTTCCGATAAATGCAAAAAAGGGATGGAAGGGGATGGTTTTTTGTATCTTCTTGATGTTCAGATTGATCGTTGTTGTATCAACCAGGGGGTTCTGTGTAACAATCGTTCTTTCTATCTTCTTTACTTTCATATTAGGGTGTCAAGGGGGTTAACGAGAATGAAAAGCCTTTTGCGCTCTATTAAAAGGCGGGAGTTTTTGGGATTTTATCTAGTGGGATATCATGATTGAGAGCCATAGACTCAAAGGTAAAGACAGGACCAGCTGCAGGATTAGTATCCGCAAGGGTTTGGGGATGGAAGGTGATCTTCATTTGAGACTCAAGCCTATTTAAGACGGCATCTAATTTAGCCTGCATTTGAGCAGCCATTTTTCCCTTTTCTTCGAGGTCCGGAGCATTGGTCTCCCTTGCTTTTTCTGCTTCTGCTGTTGCAAGTTGTGAATCACTTTTGGCTGTTTCGTATTCTTCATTAGTGTTGAAGAAGAGCCTACCTAATAAGTTTACTTCGATTGCGATATTCCCGTCTGGTTGTTTTTGTAGATTGAAAGTAAGGGTACGTTTGGAGGCCTCAAATCCGATCCCAGCGGGCGCAAATGGCTTTAATGGCTCAAAGGAGATAGTTTGGTTCATCATAGAAGACAATACGTGTCCTTGCTTCGGAGAGAGTCCCCATTCGATAAGCTTATTTTTTATGAGTTCCGCTTTCTGCTGATCCGACATTCCTGGGGTTGCGGTATCGGAAATCTCTAATCCATCAAATCTATAAAAATCCTCCCTACATGCGCGATACATGTCTTTGAGAAATTCTCCGTGCAGGTAATTGCCGGGATTCTCTGATTGTTCTTGGAGTCTCGATTCTCTGACATAGGCCTCAGTGTCTTCTTCAATGTGGTTCAAAAGGCCAGGGGTTGCCTTTTTGCCCATGATGCTGTCATAGTTCTCTTTATGCAGAGCCAACGCTTTTTTTTCGCGGAGATGTCTATCGAACTCTCTTAATGCTCCTGCAATTTCGTTATCCTGTTTCCCTATGATATGAAATTTTTTGCAGAACTCTATTAAACGTGGATTGTTTAACTCTGTGTTTCCCAATACCCTTTTTACAAGAGATCCATCTTTAGGTGACAATTCAAATCCATTGAGAGCAGCTTGTGCTTGAATCAAATGGTCCACATGGCTGATGAGCTGATGTACTTTTCTGCAGGTAAGGGGCTTTCCAGTTTTAGGTAAAGAATGTAGAGTAGACCTTCTTTCGATCAGTGTTAGCAGTTGGTTTTTACTCAGTCCGCAATGGTTGAATGTGATTTTATTTAAGAGGCGCCCGAAAAAATACTTCAAAATATTCATTCGTTCTACCGATTGGCAGTCCGAAGAATATATGACGGAACTCCTTGAGTTAGAGGACGTTAGGTCATCGATTTGACGAAGATCAGGATTTTGTATTTTCATGGGATTTATGAAATATTAAATAGTGAATTGATCGACGAGGGATTTCAGTCTGCCTGCAAGGTTTTCTAACTCGCTGGCATTAGCATTGGTATCGACAGAACTCGATGAAGTCTGCTTTGATGAAGATTCGATGCCGTTCATACTCAACACGATCTCTTGCGATTTTTGAGCAATTTCCTTAATATGTGTCGATACCTCATTCGCTCCTGTTGCAGCGGATTGGATATTTTGTGTAAGGCTTGATGTGGCCTTCGATACTTCATGAATATTTTCAGCAATTTCTTTAGTTGCAGTAGATTGTGTGGCGACCGAAGTGGTTATTGCGTTTGAAATGTTATTGATCTCGTCTATGACTTTTGAAATCTCTTCCATCGACTCGACGGAAACAAGTGTGTTTTTCTGGATGTCTGCAACTTGATTGGTGATCCGTTCTGTCGCTTGCGCGCTTTGGCGAGCCAATTCTTTTACCTCATTGGCTACAACCGCAAATCCCTTCCCTGCTTCCCCCGCAGAGGCTGCCTCTATGGTTGCATTTAGGGCCAAGAGGTTCGTTTGGTCTGCTATTTTCCTAATAACAGCCATGACAGCACCAATTTCTTGCGCGGAAGTTGCAAGTTTATGCATGGTATTGCGAGTTGCATTCGCTTTCTTACTGGCTTCTTGTGTAATGGAGGTCTCCTTATCGCAACTCAGTCTTACTTCGTTTATTGTTTCAGATATCTGGATTACGGAAGAGGCGGTCGTTTTTGCTATAGCGTCCAATTCTTCGGATGCTGCGGCCATGTTCGTCACATTCATTGAGACTTGTTCTGCTGAATGGCCAACATGGTCGATGTTTTGCGAAAGTTGAACGCCTGCTTCTGCTACGGTCGTTGAGATAGTGCTCATTTTCCCTGCTTCTGAGGATAAGTTTTGCGAGGTTACAGTCAGTTTATTAGAGGAATCCGACAATAATTTCGTATCGTCTGCAATCTTACTGATGAGTGACTGTAATTTCTCTAAGAGCACATTTACCCACCCAGCCAGTTCCCCTATTTCATCCTTAGAATCCGTCTTTAGCCGCCTGGTTAAGTTTCCTTCTCCGAGCGCGATTTCCTTAATAAGTTCCTTTGTCGTGTTAATGGAGTGGGTTACCCTTCGAACGATAATCACGGATAAGACAGAAGACACAATTAAAGCCAATAAAGAAATAACTAATTGCATAAGGCCCCTCGCGCTTAATGCATTTATGCGCATATTGAGTAGGACATCTAGTTCGTTGATAGAAATGTTCCAGAAATCAAAAAGGTCATTCTCCATCAATAAACCTGCATGGAGAGTCTCTGTTTTTATTGAACTGTCCTCTGTGGAAGTTTTTAGGAGTTTTGCTATTTGGTTATTGAAAATGACAGCACTTTGCTTCCACTTTTCTGATGCAGGGGGAATATTCTTTTGCAGGGTTTCGCTAACTCCATAAAAATTAGAATCTTCATTTAAAGAGGTCTTTATATCTGACTCTATCCTCTGCCCATGGATGTCCATCAATAGCGAGACATTAAAAGAGAGCTTAGGTCTTAGTGTTTCAGGCATTTTTTCTTGATTGTGCGATGTATTCAGGTCAAAAAGAATGTCGGCCAAACATTTTTCGACAATAGGCCAGGCACATAATGTCGCATCCATTAAATAGTAACTATCCAAGTCCGGATCTAGAATCAAATTAGAGGTGTCGCCCACATGCGTGATAAAAACACCGATGTCATCAACAAAACTATCTAGATTCTTTTTCAAAGAACTATCGCCTTCCTGTCCGGAAATGACTACCTTCCCGTTTTTTACAAAAGTCTCAGGCAACAATTGCAAGCGATTCCGCTTTCCCAGGCCCTCCTTGTTTATTTGCAACAAATCCCCTGATTTTTGACAAAAAACGTCAAGGCTTTGCAGCTCAACAGAGATATTATCCGCAATGCCTTTCAACTTCGCGTTATCTCTGTCACACAACGCTACCCTTCGATAATTCAAGGCATCTTTATATAAAGGCACTAATATTTTGAGCGCTTCATTGCCCTTTAACTCCAATTGCGCGAAGTCAATTTGCTCCTGCGTGCCCTTTGTCAGAAAATACAAAAGTATCACAACCGGCAACGCAAAGCTGATTATCAAAATGGTTAACTTATGTGAAATCTTTAACCCTCGAAACATCCCCTCAGTATGCACCCTTTTTCTGTCGGTGTCAAGGTGTTAGATGAAGGGAGAGGTGCGAAAACCCGGAGGCCTCTAAAAACTTCGGGGAAACCGCTTTTAGTCGCCTAAAAGCGTTTCCCCAAACCCCTTCCGAAAAGGAGTTAATAGCGGAATAAAAATCTTTCAGATTTTTACTCCGCGAAAAAAGGGGTATGACTTTTTCCCTCTTTTCCCTTAAAAGCCGTTTCTTCTTTTTTCCCCAATAGAAAAGAAACTAGGGGTTACTGAGAACGAAAGAAGCGTCGCCGTAATGTCCGGATGCTGCGAGTAGATAGAAGCCGTCAAGTCCTTGTCAAAAAAAAGATGTCTTGATGGACGAAGGCGGCTTAAAGGCCTCCTTAACAGGATGTTTCGGATTAGTCGTAAGAAAAAAAAGACCATTCGAGTCGTATTCTCTTATATGAAACACTAAACAATACGAACCATTTTTACTCTGGTACACATTCCAAATGTCAAAGTCTGCCTTAAAGGTAAGTCCCCATCCCTCATCCTCCCCTTCATAGTTGAACACCGGCGGAAGATAAACCCGCTTCACCGGCTCCACATTATACTGTACCCTATAACTACGATTAACCACCGTACCATTAATGTCATAACTGTACGCCACATCAATCCACTCTAACATCCAGTATAACTGCGCTACTGCCTTCGAAGTCAAACCCAACAGGCTCTCCTCCCCAAATGCACTCCGCGGTACGTGCTTCACCGGCAAACCCGCCTCGTTCGCTCTAACTG
Source organism: Verrucomicrobia bacterium GWC2_42_7 (assembly GCA_001831055.1). Classification (GTDB taxonomy): domain Bacteria; phylum Verrucomicrobiota; class Verrucomicrobiia; order Opitutales; family GWC2-42-7-A; genus GWC2-42-7-A. The sequence goes on from MIDO01000036.1 coordinate 11,669, forward strand.
TAAAATTCGCTATGACTGTCATAAAAACGTGATTTCAATTTTCGAGTTCGTTGGACCGCGGACTTGGTCTCAGTCACGTACGTATGTACGCTCCTTCGCCCTCCCCTTGTCCGCCTGCTAGAAAAATTGAACTTACGTTTTTCGGTCCCTTTCTTTTGAGCAGTTTATTGTTTATTGTTAAAAAGAGTTACTTTCGCCGAAGAAAAATCTGAAAATTTTTTCTTCAAAACCATTTCGATAAAGTAGTCCTTGCGCTGGAATAAATTTCGAAGGAATTTATTTCAGCGCAAATACCTCCTTTTCGGAAAGGGGTTTGGGGAAAACGCTTTTGGGGGACTATTGGTTTTCCCCAATTCCTAAGAAACCGCAAAAGGTTGAGAGGCCAATGAGAAGCGTTTTTGGAGGGAGCCATCGGCGAAGACGTATTCCTCGCGGAGGGAGACCGTGAGGGGAGTCGGGAGGGGGGCTGGGTCGAGGACAATTTGTGTTTCAAGGGAGGAGGGATGGGAGACGACGAGTTTTTTATAGTTATTTTGGCCGAAGTGGAGGTTGTCCAGTCGGGAAAGCCTTGGATTGTCGATGGGGGAGATGGGCGGGACGCCGGTGTGACGTGAGTGCGAGTGTCTGGCCGCGGATCGGTTGCGGTTGGTTCGAGTGAGCTCTGCAAGGTCGTCTGCGCCCAGATGTTTGGGAGGGCCAAACCGGATGACGGTTTTCCCTGTGGACAAGTCTTGTTCTACCGATTGGATGAGCGCATTCATGGATGTCCATGAGGGGTGGGCATCGAGAATTTGAAGCGTTT
>MIDO01000037.1 GCA_001831055.1 Verrucomicrobia bacterium GWC2_42_7
CTTTTTCCCTTAAGTCTATTCCGTATGCTTTCCCCATTCCTCTTTACCTTATTCATCTCTCCTATGTCGCGTCAATAGCTTTTTAGTTTAGTATAAGAATTCGAGCAGGCGGGCAAGGTGAGAGCAAGGAAGCGTACATACGTACGTGACCGAGCTCGAATCCGTAGCCCAACGCACTCGAAACTTAAACTAACATCTTTCTGCAGTACGTGACGGACGGCGAGTCCGTAGCCCAACACACTCGAAGCTTAAACTAACTTCTTTCTTATGCTACAATTATCATTCCATCATATGCCAGGGAGATCTTTTCTGGATACCCGTGTGGAATGTTTCTTTCTTTGTTATAGAGATCGGAATATTTTTTGGTGTGGACGAAAAAGTCTTCTAACTCGAAGTCACTCCTTATGGCTTCGTGATGGAAAATAATAAGGTGTTTTGCCTTTGCTCGTGCTGCAAGTTTTACCCCCATGATGTTGCTCGAGTGACCCCATTCTGCTTTATTTACGCTGGCGTCTGTTAATGAATACATGGCATCAAATATGAGTACATCTGCATCCTTATAAAAATCAACAAAGGGGTACCCTTCTTCATGAGCCTTTTCTGTATGTTCGCAATCGGTCGAATACACGACCTTCTTTCCTTCTTTATTTTCAAATTTATAACCGTATGAAAGGCCAGGGTGGTATTGTTGTATGCCTATGACTTTCATTCCGTCCAATTCAAAGGGTGACCCTGGTGTTTTTATGTCAAATATAACTTCTGCGCCCAGCTGCTTGAAATCGACAGGAAAGCAGGGGCTAGACATTTGATTTTTAAATACTTGCTGCGTTTTTTGATGGTATGAATGGATGATGACTCGATTACCTTTGTGGTAGATGGGTCCAAAAAATGGAAAACCTTGAATGTGGTCCCAATGCAAATGAGACATGAAAAGATGAAAAGTTCCTACTCTTTTAGGATCTGTTTTATAAAACTCGTATGAAAAGTCACGGATACCCGTTCCTGCGTCACAAAGTATAAATTCATTTTCTTTGTACTCTATTTCTATATTACATGTGTTTGTGCCACAAGTACTAGATAGGGTTCTGTCCAGTTTGTGATCCACAAACTCCTCAATTGCTTTTTGGGAATCAAAAGATTGCCCTTGAGCTGCCATAAGCGTGCCCACGAGCTTCTCTCTCAGTTTATCTTGAGAAAAAGACGCCGGTAACGATCCCCTCGTACCCCATAACCGTATTTTCATAGTTCGTATACTAACTAGTGCTGTACCAATCGCATAATATATTACTAAGCTTTTTTGTCTTTTGCGAGAAAAAAATAGTTTTTGGGAGGACTAAAATCTGTTTTTCCAAAACGATACCCGCTTTTCAATAGAAATAGAGGTTACTATAATTTTTCAAAAAATTCTATTGACTGTAGTTGTTTAAAGTGGCTTCATCTTAAATTTCTTTTCTTAAAGTGGAGAGATGACAGAGTGGACGATTGTGCAGCACTGGAAATGCTGTGTACTCGCAAGGGTACCGAGGGTTCGAATCCCTCTCTCTCCGCCATTTTTTATGGCGACACATGAAAACAGAGTCATCGTTGTTTGCAAAGGCAGGTGAGGGATCCTCTCAGAGGTTCTTCCGGTTTCATCTGCTTCTCATTGATTCTCTAAGAAATTATTCCTGGCCCAAATTCGAGTCGGATATTTTTGCTGGCATTATTGTAGGCATTATTGCGATGCCTTTATCTATGGCCTTCGGGATGGCTGCGGGGTTGACTCCGGCAACGGGTCTCTTTACTGCCATTATTGCTAGTTTTGTTGCGGCGATTTTTGGAGGTTCGAAATTCCAAGTCAGTGGTCCATCGGCCACATTTGCTGTCATCGCTTATAGTGTCGTTGATCAGTATGGTGGAGATAAGATATTTTTATGTACGCTATTGGCAGGGGTCTTTTTGCTAATCATGGCGTTTTCTGGGGTCGGTCGAGTCATTAAATATATCCCCTACCCAGTCACAATGGCTTTCATTTCTGGGATAGCCGTTGTTTTATTTTCAAGCCAGGTTCGAGATTTTCTAGGCTTGCCGATAGAAAAACTGCCAGCAGACACAATGGCTCAAATTTCGATTTACTCACGTTGCCTCCATGAATTCAATTTGTACTCCCTAGGTACAGGTTGCTTGACTTTGGGGGTCCTTCTATTTTGGCCGAAAAAATTTGCTCCCAAAATACCTGTTTCTTTGATCGGATTGGCCATCCCGACGCTCATTATCTACTTATTTAATCTCCCTGTTCCCAGAATTATAGATAGGTTTAGTGAGGGTATTCCTCAATGCTTCCCTTCCTTTGCATTGCCTGAGATTTCCCTAGAATGGATTAAAGTGCTTTCCTTGCCCGCTCTAACTATCGCAATTATCATTTCCATTGAGTCGCTGCTATCGGCTTTGGTTGTCGATAGCTTAAGCGATGAAAAGCACGATTCGGACCAAGAACTTTTCGGCCAAGGGTTAGGGAACGTCATTGCATCGCTGTTTGGATGTATCCCTTCCACCGGTGCCATTGCAAGAACAGCTACTAATTTTCGCAATGGTGCGAAAAGTCCGGTTTCTTCAATCATTCACGCGATCACGTTGTTGTTGATTGTCTTTATTGCCGCGCCCTTTGCAAATTTGATTCCATTGGCCTCCCTAAGCGCCATCCTCATCGTTGTTGCTATTAATATGGGTGAATGGAACGAGTTTTTACGTTTCAAAAAGACGCCTCCTTCCGATTTTATTGTGTTTTTAACCGTTTTTGTTCTTACGATTGTTGCGGGTATTACCGTTGCCATGGAAGTCGGACTTGTGTTGGCTTCGCTTCTCTTCATAAAAAGAGTTTCCGACACATCTGGTATCGCAGGTCTGGAGCAATTGGAACCTACTTCTCATCACGAAGGAACTTCATTATCTCAATTTGAATTGCCTCCTGGCGCTCAAGCCTTTCGTATTCAAGGTGTTTTTTTCTTCGGAACCGCGGATAAGCTTGAAACCGCCCTTCGCCGTTCTCAACAGGATACCCGCGTAATGATCCTCATTTTGGACCAGGTTCTCGATCTAGACGCGTCCGGTCTCAACGCCCTTGAAAGCTTATACGAACGCCTAAAACGGACAAACAGCCACCTGATTATCTGTAATGTCCATAAAAAAGCCCTGCGTGTCCTCCTCAGGAGCGGCTTCGTCGAACTGATCGGACGAGAAAATCTCTGCCCATCCCTCGAAAAAGCCAGCGAAAGAGCAAAATTGTTTTGTAATTAAGGGAGGAGAAAGTAGTTAGATGCGAAAACCTTTCTTTTCTCGGGAAAAGAAAGGTTTTCGCGCTTTCCAAAGAAAAGCGATTATCGCCCAAGAAAAATCTAGCGATTTTTCTTGGGCGAGGGAATTTGCTTTGTAATAACTTTAATGTCTTATGCTATACCTTGTTCCTTTCCCATAATCCGCTGAAAAAGTTAGTTTAAGATTTCGAGCAGGCGGACGAAGCGAACATGAGAGAGCGTACATGCGTACGTGACGGAAGTGTGAGTCCCAGATCCAACGAACTCGAAAATTGAAATCACGTTTTTCTGTGACCAAAAGCGGTTCTCCCTAATACCAAGAAAAGGGACCAGGTAGCAAGAAAAAAAAGTGAAAAAGTTACGCACAATAAATTGTGAATAACTTGTAAAAAACTTGATCTTGCAAAGGATGTTTTTTTTGGAGATTTTCTTAGGTCAAGAAAGGGACAGGGATAAAAAAAGTATTTTAGTTCTATTTTTTTTAAAAGCGTTCACTTTTTTATGTGTTGTATCTGACGAACTACCAATAACTTACACTGGTGCTTGTTATTTAATCCTTGGAATGGAGTCATGTTCAGGACGTAGCGTCGTCGAATTGAAAATCAAATGAAAAATCTTTTCAGGATTGCTATTTTTCTGCAAAGGATTTTTGTGAATAACTAAGAAAAATGACAAAGGAATTACAGACTTTCTCCAGATGGACAGCGGTAAAAAAAGACTTGCACTCGATGTTTCCGCAAGACGTCTATAAAGCGTGGTTTGAGTCTATCCAAGCATTGGAAGAGACGGAAGATACATTGATATTGGGAGTCGCGAATGAGTTCGCTTCTATTTGGATACAAGACAATTACCTTGATTTACTGGATAAAAAACTGAGATCGCATGCGGGTAAGCCGGTAGCGATCACGTTTAAGGTGACGCATTCAGGGAAATTATCTGATGCATTGCAAGTGCCTGATTTTAAGCAAGTTGCGAAGGCGGCACCAGCAAAGACATCGGAAGGCAAGCTATGTGTATTAAATCCCAAAAACACATTTGAGAACTTTGTTGTAGGGGCAGGGAATCAATTAGCGCATGCGGCTTGTATTGCGGTTTCGAATGCGCCAGCAAAGGCGTACAATCCATTATTCTTATATGGGGATACGGGGCTTGGGAAAACGCACTTAATGCATGCCGTTGCTCACCATGCACTAAAGAATGATCAGCACTTAAATGTGGTATATATTTCGACAGAAAAGTTCACAAACGAATTCATTCACGCGATTCAAGAAAACAGTTTGGTCAAATTTAGAAGACGTTATAGAAATTCGGACATTCTGCTAATTGACGATATCCATTTCCTTTCGGGAAAAGAACGTATACAGGAGGAGTTTTTCCACACATTTAATGAATTATTTGAATCCCAGAAGCAGATCTTTTTGTGCAGCGATAGGCCCGCTTCGGAAATCGCAAAGCTAGAAAGTCGTTTAGTATCCAGGTTTCAGTGGGGATTGGTTTGTGACTTGCAAGCGCCTGATTTTGAAACACGTGTCGCCATTTTGTCTAAAAAAGCTGCGGCCATGAAACTCAAGTTAGCCCCGGATGTACTTAATTTTTTGGCGGAAAGGGTAACAAAAAACGTGAGACGCATGGAAGGTGCACTAACCCGGCTTGCTAGTTATACGTCACTTTTGCCGGGAACTATCAATATAGCGACAACGGAAAAAATTCTGCAAGATATTCTGCAAGAAGAACACCAAGCACAAATCTCTTTGGACCAAATACAGCAAAAAGTTTGTGCCTTTTACCATGTTACGTTATCCGATCTTTTAGGGAAAAGACGGCAATCAACCATTGTATTTCCGCGTCAAGTCGCGATGTATTTAGGTCGTATGTTAACAAACCTGTCTCTTCAAGAAATTGGACAAACTTTTGGAGGCCGAGACCATGGAACCGTCATCCATGCATGCAAATCAGTTGAGAACATGATGGACCAAGACACCTCGGTAAAACGTAGTGTCGAATTATTGCAACGACAAATAACGAATAACCGCTAAAAAATATGGAATCCCTTACCACAGAACAAAAACGTTTTTTAGAAAATTGTGTTCGTGTAGGCATGTCGGTCTCGCGTATGCAAGATGCCTATAATAAAGAATATAAAACAAACTTAACCTACATGGATATCCGTTGCTTGGTTGCTGACTTAGATTTAGATCTGAACGAAAGCGCAACCTCCCAAGCAAAAGAAAAAGAAGATTCTAAAGA
>MIDO01000038.1:0-184 GCA_001831055.1 Verrucomicrobia bacterium GWC2_42_7
GGCAATTTTTCTGTGATGGTGTCTGTGAACCAGCTGCGAGACTCTTCTTCTCCGTGGGTTAGGACGATAGCGCGGGGGTCTAGCACGGTAGCGTACTCGAGCAATTCCTCACGTTCGGCATGGCCACTAAGGTCGAATCTTTCTACTTTGGCTTTGACGGTTGCTGTGAAATTTAGGTTTTCGA
>MIDO01000038.1:238-6298 GCA_001831055.1 Verrucomicrobia bacterium GWC2_42_7
ACCGCGTATGAGGGCGTGTTTTCGACAAGCATACCGCTACTCAATATGTATAGAGCATTTTCACTTGGCATGTTGCCCGGCTTCATCTTTTTGCTTCTCAATGACTTAGCGCCTAATTCGTGTAGGATTTTTTGACGAAAAGCGGTTAATCCGCTTTTTTTGCCGACGTGATCAAATGTGTCTACCAATGCCATCCCTAGGCCAGAACAATATATGGGGCATTTGGGAATTTGCTTGGCTTTCCGCGCTTCGTTCAGGATGTATAAAATTTCCTGCATACGACCCAAGGCAAATACTGGTAACAAGCAAGATCCTCTGTTGGAAAGGGTCCGATTGATGGTTGTTATCAGTCGCTTAATTTCCAATTCAGCATGATTTTCTTCCTTGCGCTCTGTACGGCCGCGTGTCGTTTCCATTACGAGCGTATCCATCTTTTCTGCTGGGAACATGGCCCCTTTCAGTGTCCGTTGATTCCTGAAAAGGACGTCTCCGGTGAAAAAGATGCGACGATGCTTATATACAAATAAAACTCCAGCTGCACCCAAAATGTGCCCTGCATTAAAAAAGGTAATTTCCAGCGTTTCTCCATTCTTTGTGAAAACGCGTGGTTTTCCATAATTCATGAGAACAAAACGCTCTTTTAGACGTTCAATGTCATCTGGCGTGTAAAATGGATATTCGGGGATCCCGTGCTCCGCCTTTTGATGCATCATGACCGTATGCGAATTGCCCAACATAATCGGTGCAATTTGCGATGACGGATGTGTTAGGAGGATCTGCGCTTCCGGTTGATGATTCGCAACTACTGGTAACGCCCCCAAGTGATCCAGGTGGCAATGCGTTAGGATTATGTAATCCACCGAAGCCGCTGCAATCTTAGTTAAGTCTGGCAAGGCCTCTTTTCCCATCTTTTTGGGATGAATTCCTGCGTCTACTACTATTCGAAATGGCCCCAGTTCCACTAGTAAACTGTTTGAGCCAATATCCTGATCTTTATTTAGGTCTACTAATTTCATTTAGTGTATTGTCTTCTGTTTTATAAGATGTAGATAAGAAACAGGATTATGAAAAAAACCAAGACAATTCTTTTCTAATTTGCTTTTTGGGGAAGTTTGGAAAATAGTTCTTGTTGGCTTAAAGTGTTCCCTAAATCTGAATTTTAAGTGTATTTAAATTTTACCTAAACGAAGCTAGCATTAATTTCGGTGGATTATCTGTTATTGGTTCGGGCTTTGTTCATTTCTTCTAAAGTTCCTCAAGATATTCTGAACAGTAAAGACGTTATCTTTGTCTCAAAAAACGAAGGATCTCTGTTATGTTAGTAAAATGCAAGAAAAGGGAAATTATGGAAAAAAATGAAAAGACTTCTTTCGCGCAAAAGTTATACGATCTTACAGAATTAGATTACCTGGTAATCGAGGCCTATTCTCTCGCGATAAAAGAGATGGAGAATCTTGAGTACAAAAACAAATTAGAAAGTTTCAAAAATGATCATGAGCGACATATAACCGAAAATGTGTCATTATTGAAAAAACATAAAGAAATGTATCCAAAGGGACCCAAGTTCTCTCAGAAATGGATTGTAAAAGGGGAAGTGATGGTTTTTAACCTTCTGGGAGATAAAAAGATACTGGATATGTTAAGCAAAAATGAAATGGAAACAAATGAGGCTTACCGATGTATCTGTGCCCATGAAGGTCAATGGGATGATGCATCGGATACCATAAAACGTGGATTTGAAGATGAAAAACGCCATAAGGAATGGATTGATAGTGTGTTATGCTAGTCATCTGAGGTAGGAAAATTAGTTTATGTTGCCATACCCTGAAACCTTTCTTTTCACAGAACAAGAAAGGTTTTTGGTTTTTTTCTAATTGAGGAATAAAGTCGCTTCCTCAATCCTCTTCGAAAAAACCTTCCGCGAACGTAAGTTCCACAAGGAACTTAAATTTGGCAACGAACACCCTTTTTGGTGACCAAAAGCAGTTTTATAAAAACCAAAAGTACTTGACTTATGTCAATTTTTGGGGATCTTGGGAACTGCTTAATTAGTACAAAGATGATCAATAATTCGAAGAAATTCCATATACCCTTGCCTGTTAAGTTACTTGTGGTTGTTTTGTTATGTCTATTTTTTGGAGAATATTTGAATCCAAATATAAAATCTATATTTTTTGCAATCAGTTGTAGCATTAAAACGATCTTAACCTTTTTTCTTCCTGTTATTATATTTTCTTATTTGTTTGCCTGCCTTATTTCTTTTGAACAAGGTGCTATTGTTTTCGTTATCAGTATCATAACACTTGTTTGCTGCTCAAATTTCTTGACTGCTTGGATTTCTTATTTTGTGGGGAATGCTATTTTTAACGGATTTTGCCAGCACCTCGAACAATCTGGTGATGTCCACCGGATATTGGCTCCTATGTGGTCCTTTAAATTGCCCGCGTTGGTGAAGAATGAGCATGCTTTGTTTTCTGGATTAATTCTTGGGTGTTTCTTTGCCTATCGCCCCTCCCTTTACGCAAAAAAAATCGGTAACGCCCTTAAATTATGCGCAGATTTTTTCCTAAATAAGCTGTTTATCCCTGTTGTCCCCTTATTTGTATTGGGTTACGTCTTGGAACTCGAGTACAAAGGACAATTGGTCTCTGCTTTCAAGTCCTATGGGCCTATTCTCGGTATTGTTGCGGCTACGGAATTTGTTTATATCGGAATTTTATATGCAATTGGCGCTAAATTCTCTATCTTTCGCTGGGCTACTTTTATTAAAAACATATTTCCCTCGGCTATTACAGGTTTCAGTACAATGTCCAGTGCAGCAACTTTGCCTGTTACCATGAAGGGTGCGGAGCTTAACACGAGAGATCCCGAACTCGCCAAGGCTATTATCCCAACGACCTGCAATATTCACATGATTGGTGATGGTATTGCTATTTGCATGCTCGCAATGGCGATGTTTGTAACTTTCGGTCATCCCATCCCATCCATCCCTGATTATTTCATTTTTTCTCTATATTTTGTTCTCGCAAAATTTGCTGTTGCTGGCGTGCCCGGTGGCGGCGTTATCGCAATCATTCCCGTCCTGGAAGCTCACTTGGGATTCCAGCCCGCAATGATTTCCTTGATCACTGCCATCTATATCATGTTCGATCCCATCACAACCACTGCCAATGTGACTGGTAACGGTGCTTTCGCTATCATCTTTGCAAAAATTTATAAACTTATTGAAAAAGTCTTCTTGAAAAAAGCTCACGAATGCAGTGCCGTCCAAGACGACGACAACGACCAGGAATCCCGTACAGCCTAGGCCTCTCTTTAGGACTCTAAAAATCTCGGGGAAAACCCATTTTGGTCCCCCAAAATAGGTTTTTCCCGAGGGCCCCTTTCCGAAAAGGAGCTGTTTCGCAAAAGGGAAATCGACCGATTTCCCTTTTGCGAAGAATGAATTTTTGTTTTGTAACGAAAAGAAGACAGGCCTTATCTTTAAAAGCTCTTTTCCTCAATCTCCATTCCAAAAAAAAGTGCTTGCGCGGGAGTAAAATTTGTAAAAATTTTACTCCCGCGCAACGGTCTCTTTTTCGGAGGGGGCTTGGGGGAACGCTTTTGGGGGACCAAAAGCAGCTCACCCAAAGGATGTAGTCACTAAAAGAATAGAGTAGGAGAGGGCGAGGAGTTGTTCTGATTCGGCGTAGGGGATAAGGATGTTATCGCCATAAGAGAGGGGGTGTTCTTTTTGAGAGAGGAGGTTGCCTTTTACGATGGATACAATTCTGGGTTCTTCAAAAGCGTTGAAGTCGATTTTCCCCCCTTGATTCAGGTGAATGCGTTGAATTTTAAAATGTTCACAATTTGCAATGACCTGGCTTTTATTATCACTAGAAATTAAGAAGGGTGGGGGTATTTCAAAATCGATAGATGCTAACGCTTCTTTTAAGTGGAGCTCGCGCGTGCGACCCTGCGAATCACGGCGGTCCCAATCGTATACGCGATAGGTTGTATCTGAATTTTGTTGAATTTCTAAAATCAGATTGCCTGCGTCAATTGCATGAATACATCCGCTTGGAACCAGAATGCTATTTCCTGGCTTTGTGCGGTATTGATTCAATTGTTTTTCTAATTCATTGGATTGCAACGAGTCCAAAAACATTTTTTGAGAAAGTGGCTTTTTCATTCCGACAAAAATAGCTGCCTCTGGACGTGTTGTTTCGGCAATATACCAATATTCTGTTTTAGGCTCGCTCTTCAATAGGGCTGATTTTTCTTTAGGAGGATGGACCTGAAGGCTTAGCCTTTCATTGCAATCTAACCATTTAACCAATAGAGGGAAAGGCATTTCTTTTTCCCAGGAAGGTCCCATTAGGTATGACGTGTGTTCTCCCATTATTTGTCGCAACGTCTGCCCTTCGAACCTATCCCCCTTACAAATTGACTGGGCTTCGGCTCGATCTACAATTTCCCAGCTTTCTCCAATTCGCTCATTTTTTGGAAGTTCTCTTTTTAATAATGTCTCAAAACTGCGTCCTCCCCAGATTCGCTCATGGTAATAAGGAACAAAGCTCAAAAATCCCATTTAACCATTTTCCCAAAATTGCCTTCGTATTCAATCTATTTTTGGGTGAGAATTGGTTTCTCTAAAAAACGCTTCTTGTTTTTTATTTTACTGCTTGACCTTTAAAAAATAATTAATTTGGTTAATAAAGCGAAACGTGTAAAATGCATCTATCTCTACTATGGAATACACTTGGAATGATACGCTCAAGCTTGGGCAACCCGACATTGACGCCCAGCATCAAGAGATGTTTAATCTCTTGATGGAATTGAGCGTTGAGATGAAAAAACGCGCTCGGGGAAAAAATAAAGTCAATAAGATATTGGATACTCTCGAAACGTATTCTCGTCAGCACTTTGAGCTGGAGGAGGAGCATATTGTTAAGAATCAACAGCTTAGGAAATCAAATCGGGTTGGGTATGCTGAGTTTTTGCGAAAGGCTTCCCGCATTCGAGACCTTTTCGAACAGGGTTATTATACCCAATGCAGGCTCATCAACGAAGAAATGTTTGCCTGGATGTACATCCACATCCGACACGTCGACCAGCAATTGATGGCCAATGTGTTGAAGGTCTAATTTTGTGGAAAAACGGCTTTTAAGAAGGCGGAGAAAGGCGAACCCTTTCTATTTTTGCTCTCTTGCGATAATCCCCGCTGAAAAACTTTAGTTCAGGATTTCGAGGAGGCAGGCGAAATAGAATACATTTTATTTCCCTTTCTTTGCGATAATCCCGTAGAAAGATGTTAGTTTAAGATTTCGAGCAGGCGGACGAGGGGAGCATGAGGGAGCGTATTTAAATACGTAACCGAATGTGAGTCCGATGGCGAACACACTCGAAACTTAAAATAACATCTTTCTCCTAAGAAAACAGATTGACTAAGAACAACAAGTTGTATGGATAATTTAGGTATGGATAAACTAGAGGAAATTTTTAAGTTGCAGGGGGAACTGAATAATCGGATTGGAGTCCAATTGGAAAATCTCAATGAGGAGCAGAAAACCCAATGGATTCTGAATTACACACGTGCGATGCAGCAGGAATTGTGCGAACTCGTGGATTCGGTTCCGTGGAAATGGTGGGCAAAATACCAGAAATTCGATGAACAGAATGCGAGAGTCGAAGTCATCGACCTCTTTCATTTCCTCATTTCTCTTGCCCAAGTTCTTGGATTGTCCGCAGAAGATGTTTACAATATCTATCTTCAAAAAAATAAGGTAAATCACCAACGCCAAGAATCCGGCTATTCGACAAAAACCGAAGACTCCAAACATATTAAGTAGGGAAAGAGGGATTTGGGGAAAACTGCTTTCGAAAAGGAGTTTTCAACGTTTTTGCGCGTAACTTCGCAAAATTATAGCCAAGCAGAATGAGAATACTTTTATTTTGAGGTAAGAGAAGAAATGTTTTCCGCAACTTTTCTTAGAAAGACTAATAATTGGGCGCCTCTAAAAACCCTATTTTCGGAGAACCATTTTTGTTGAACCATGTCTTGCGCTATAACATGTTCTT
>MIDO01000038.1:6355-10723 GCA_001831055.1 Verrucomicrobia bacterium GWC2_42_7
CCCAACCAAAAATTTACTATAACAACGCAGTATGAAGTGGAAATGCACATGTGCCTATGATGGTACAGATTTTTTAGGGTGGCAGAGCCAAGTTGGCGGGAATACGATACAGGATTTTATTGAGCAGCGGCTGTTGGAGATTTTTAAGCGGCAGATTCGCATTCATGGGAGCGGTCGTACGGATTCGGGTGTCCATGCAAGGGGGCAGGTTTTTCATTTTGAGGCGGATTGGCCGCACGAGCCCGTTAATCTTTTGAGGGCTTTTCGTAGCGGATTGCCGTCGGGCATTCAAGTTTGGAAAGTTATGAGGGCAAAACCCGATTTTCATGCGAGGTATTCTGTCAAAAAGAAGCGCTATTTTTTTGAAATCTATCTCGGGTATCCTTCGCCTTTTGAGTATCGATATTGTTGGAGTCTTGGGAATCGACGTCCAGATATCGAAAAAATGCAATTGGCCTCAAAGATTTTCTTAGGAACTCATGATTTCTCGGCCTTTGGTGCAAAAATGGACGGAGATTCTTCAGAGAATCCCATTAAAACCCTGTACAGGCTCGATGTTGCTTGCAGAGGGCCTCGGCTCCGCATTACGACAGAAGCAAGCGGCTATTTATATAAAATGGTCCGTACCCTGGTAGGGACCCTTGTTGAAATTGGCCTTGATAAGCTTTCCATTGAAGAAGCTTCTGCTCACCTTCAAAAACGCATACGGACAGAACAAATAGTTACAGCGCCCGCCAAGGGTCTCTTTCTAGATAAAGTCTATTATCGTTAAAGGCATTAAGTTTAGAGGTGTAAACCCTTCTTTCTTTTCCTGGGAAAAGCGGACCAAAAGCAGTTTGTCTAATCAAAAAAGCTTGCCAAAGAGAGTGAATTTTTGGTGGATGTAGAGCAGATGTCGGATTGTATACAAATTCTTACGAGTGACTGGAAAGATTACGAGTTGTTAGATAGCGGTTATGGTCAGAAACTGGAACGTTTTGGGCAACAAGTTGTAATTAGGGGGGAGACAAAGGCTTGGTGGGGGCCGTCGTTGGGAAAAGAACATTGGGATCGGGCTTGCGCGATTCATCAAAATGATGCCAAATGGCGGTTTTTGAAGAAGGATTGCGCGCAAGAGTGGATTTTGGGTTATAAAAATTTAAAATTATCAGCAAAATTTTTTAATACATCGAAGCATTTGGGGGTCTTTCCAGAGCAATCGCCCAATTGGGACTGGATGTCACGACAAATATCTCATCAGAAACATAGGCAGTTGTCTGTATTGAGCTTATTTGGTTATACTGGGGTAGCGAGCTTAGTGGCTGCAAATGCAGGAGCAAGTGTGACCCATATCGATGCTTCGAAGCCTGCAATTACCTGGGCAAAGAACAATCAAAACCTATCCCAATTCAATGATAAGCCCATACGCTGGATCCTTGACGACGCAAAGAAATTTATTTCTAGAGAAATCAAAAGGGGGCGCAAATACGATGCGATTATCATGGATCCCCCATCTTTTGGACACGGTCCCACTGGTGAAATCTGGAAAATCGAAAAAGATCTCCTTTCTTTGCTCAACGATTGTAAAAAAATTCTTTCTGAAAATCCGGCATTCATAATCATTACCCTCTACGCGCTTGATGCCTCTTCGATCATGATTCGAAACCTGTTGTCCGAATTTATGAAGGACTTCAAAGGAACGACGGAAATCGGTGAACTTGCTGTCCGGCACTCTTCAAGTAACAAGCTTCTTCCGCTCTCTCTTTTTGGCCGCTGGAGCGGATGTGGTCATATACCATAGGCAACTTAAGAAAAGGCAAGTTGCGAGGAAACGCTTTTTTATGCGAATAAAAACAGTTCCCCCGCAGTTTTTAGAGGTTTCTATGAGCTTTTTATTGCCTATTTTCGATCGGTACCCCAGCGATGGTGGATGAATTTTTCGAAAGGGGAGAAGAGGAGTTTATCGGAGAGGATACCGATGAGAATGAGGACGAAAATAATGGCCAGGACTTGGTCCATGGCATTGAGTTCGCGGCCGTAATGAAGGAGTTGTCCGAGTCCGAACCCACTGAGGATAGGAACAAATATTTCGGCGGCCATGAGGGAGCGCCAAGAGAAGGCCCATCCCTGTTTAAGTCCTGAAACGATAAAAGGAAATGAGGCTGGAATAAGGACGAAAATCCAGGTATGAATGCCGTTGGACCCCATTGTGTGTGCCGCGCGGATATACAAAGGGGGTACACTGCGTATCCCCGTTTCAGTTGCAATGATAATTGACCATAAGGATCCCATAATTACAACAAAGAGGAGGGAGGTTTCTGTTTGGCCAAACCACAAGAGAGAGAGAGGTACCCAACATACACTTGGTAGTGTTTGCAAACCTAGAACGAGCCACCCAAAAACTCTTTGAAGAATAGGGAATTGAGCATTCAAAATTCCCAGAGGAATGCCAAAGCATGCGGACAGAAGGTATCCCATGAAAAGCCGTTTACAGGTAATCCAAGAGGCATTAAACAGTGTGCCGTCGGCTGAAATTGCGCAAATGTAAGAAAAAATCTTCGATGGTGCAGGTAAAAAGATAACCGGAATAATCTCCTCTAGAGCAAGAATTTCCCATGCTGTTAGACAGGAAAAAATAAAAATACCTGGAATAATTAATCGCTTCATAACTTGTATGGTAAATTAAATTTCTATTTTTACTTTTGCGCAAGTTTTTATAGTTTGTGATAGGGAAAAGACGTTTAGGTAGCCACGGCCCTCCTTCTTTCGCCGAAGGAGAAATTAAGAATTTTCCTTCGGCGACGATCGATTCGGGAAAGCGCGAAAACCATTCTTTCTTGTGAAAAGAAAGATTTTCGAACCTTGTCACCTACTAAGTTTCCTCTGTTGTCCCTTGCATGATATGGCGGAGGGAATTAGTGATAGTGACCGATACGGGGGCGATTTCTAAGCTATTAAAATCTCTGGGGCGAGGTAAGTTAACGTCGAAAGACTTGCAAATTTGGCCGGGGCGTGGCGTGAATAAGAGGACCCTATCTCCAAGGCAGACCGCTTCGCGGACATTATGAGTGACAAAGATGATCGTTTTCTGACGCGCAGCCCAAATGCGTTGGATGTCGCTATAGATTTGTTCACGCGTGAGGGCATCGAGAGCGGCAAAAGGTTCATCCATAAGGAGAATTCGAGGATTGGGGGCTAAAGACCTTGCAAGTGCAGCCCGCTGCTTCATTCCGCCGGATAGCTCATGGATGTTGGCGTGTTCAAAATGGTCCAAACCCACCTTTTTTATATAATACCTGGCTATTGAAAGTTTTTCATTTTTGCTTAGTTCAGGTTTTTGAGACAAGCCAAACATCACATTTCCCAAAACATCCAACCAAGGGAAAAGCGCCGATTCCTGAAACATGACCAGGCGATCCCGTCCAGGTCCTTGGATGGGTTCGCCATCGATAAGGATTTTCCCTTTTTCTGGAGTTTCGAGACCTGCAATGAGATTTAAAAGTGTTGATTTTCCGCAACCGCTTGGTCCGACAAGACACAAAAATTCACCTTCCTTGACGGACAAAGATATTTCATCGAGTGCGAGTATCTTGCTATCGTTTACGGGAAAAGATTTGCTCACCCCTTCGACTGAAATTTTAGCCGGATTGAGTAAAGTTGACTCGCTTGTTAAAATGGGTCTCACGGATGGTCTAAAATGGATTTAAGGCTGATTTCCTCTTTGATCATACCTAGGGAATGAGCGTCTTTGTAAATTTTTTCCAAATCCTCATAAGATACATCGCACGAGAACTTGAGTCGTGCCCAAGCAGATTTGATTAAGGACAAAGGAAATGATCGTCTTGTGCATAATGCAAGCCCTTCTTGTACATAATCTTGCATTTTTTGAGGCTCTGCTTCTATCTGAATTGTTAAATGTTTGTGAGCCAATAAGAATTTTTTTACTAAAAAATTCTTTTCCTGAAGGGCCTTGGTACTAGCAACCAAAAGCGTTGTAATAACCTCAGGTTGTTCTAGAAAGACTTGTGCCTGGCATTCGGATTCAAGCCGGCTAACCCAAGGCTCGACTGTCCATACTGCATCGAGCTTACCTTCGGAAAATAAATGCAATTGGTCGGGATTATTGGTTGGTAAGATGGAAACATTGCCACCCACTGGAGAAATATCTAACCCGTTTGATTTCAGCCAAATACGACAAGCGATATCCTGAGTGTTTCCGTATTGTGGCGTAGCAACAATTTTTCCCTTGAAGTCCGAAGGTTTGGAAATCTTTGACCGCGGATTTGTCAACAAAGCGGCACCTCCCACTGCAGATCCACTAATAATTTTTACGCCCCTTCCACGTGATTTTACATAAGCATTAATAGCGGGATTGGGGCCCACATAGGA
>MIDO01000038.1:10767-12005 GCA_001831055.1 Verrucomicrobia bacterium GWC2_42_7
TCAATAACAACATCCTTTCCGAAATACTGTTCAAAGAAAGGTTGCTTTGTCTGTGTAAGATAATAACCAATAATCCCTTGAGCATGGGTCACATTCGGGAAAAACCCGATGCGCAGGATGTTTGTCTGTGGTTTACGTTCTTTAGAAAATAACTTAATTCCACAGAATACACCTAATCCAAGTATAAGTAGTATAATAAGACTTCGTTTCACTGATTTTTATGAGTTATAGAAG
Organism: Verrucomicrobia bacterium GWC2_42_7; assembly: GCA_001831055.1. Lineage (GTDB taxonomy): Bacteria > Verrucomicrobiota > Verrucomicrobiia > Opitutales > GWC2-42-7-A > GWC2-42-7-A. The sequence continues at coordinate 11,002 of MIDO01000038.1, forward strand.
TTAAATTTGAAAAGCTTAGCAGAGAAGGAGATCATACGAAGCGCATAGGATATAAACTCACCTTTTAAGTAAAATGGGAACGTAGAAACAGGTTTTGTGATTTTTATAAACGTTCATAATTCTTGCCCTATCAGAAACCAATTCCCCAAGAAAGAATAATAATCATTTATCCTTGGGGTCCTTATACTGAGTTGTCATCAAAATATGTCAATATCAATACGAGTTGTGTTTGGAACCCTGGAGCCCTCTAGAAACTGGACACTTCTAAACCCAGTTTTCGGAGAAATGAAGATATTTTGGGGATATATTATGATTGAACTACGTCTGCGCTTAACAAGTTCTGAGAGAACTTATTATGGCGCAAATTGTCTCCTTTTCCGAGGGGGAGCGGGGAAACGCTTTTGGGGACCCAAAGCAGTTTCCCCGCAGTTTTTAGAGCCCTCTAAAAACTTCTTGCGCGGACGAATCCTTAAAAAGAAACGCTTGCGCGGAAGTGAATTTTGTTAAAAATCTATTTCCACGCAAGAATCTCCTTTTGGAGGGGGCTTGGGGAATTGTTTTTTTAGGAGTTAAAAGCGGTTTGCCCGCAAATAAATTTCTTAGGATTTTGCCATATGAAAAAAGTAATATTAACAGGGGACAGGCCTACGGGTGTTTTGCATTTAGGGCATTATATTGGATCATTAAAGAATAGAGTGATGTTGCAAGATGCTTATGATCAATATGTTATGATCGCAGACATACAGGCATTGACAGACAATTTCGAAAATCCTGCACAAATTACCAAAAATGTATATGAGGTTGCGAAAGATTACCTAAGTATCGGTATAGATCCCAATAAAACGACGTTACTGATTCAATCTCAAATCCCTGAAATCGGCGAATTGACTGTTTATTATTTGAATCTCGTGACCTTGGGGAGACTTGAAAGAAACCCTACGGTAAAAACAGAAATAAAGCAAAAGGGGTATGGTGAGTCTATTCCGGCAGGATTCTTTTGTTAC
>MIDO01000038.1:12042-12567 GCA_001831055.1 Verrucomicrobia bacterium GWC2_42_7
GATGATTGAGCAAGCAAACGAAATTGTGAGGAGTTTTAATCGAATTTACCAAACAGATTGTCTAAAGGAGTGCAAGGCCTATCTAAGTAATGCACCGAGACTTATTGGAATAGACGGAAAAGCAAAAGCGAGCAAGTCTCTCAATAATGCCATTTTCCTTTCAGACTCATCAGATGTCATCAAACAAAAAGTTTTTCAGATGTTTACCGACCCCGGACACATCCGGGTCAGCGACCCCGGACACGTCGAAGGCAATGTTGTCTTCACCTATCTCGATGCTTTTCATCCAATTAAAGAGGAAGTGGAGTCCCTCAAAGAACATTACAGAAAAGGAGGCTTGGGCGACACCACTATCAAAAGCCTTTTAAACGACACCTTGCAAGCCCTCCTAAAACCCATTAGAGAAAAGCGCATCTCCCTCCAAGATAAAGACATTAAAGAGATCCTTCATGAAGGAACCAATAAAGCTCACAATGTCGCAAAATCCACAATCAGCAAGGTCCGCGAAGCCATGGGCCTTAATTA
>MIDO01000038.1:12632-12850 GCA_001831055.1 Verrucomicrobia bacterium GWC2_42_7
CGCAATCAATAGAGATTTTCCTAAACACTATGGTAAAATGTATTGCGTATCGAATCGCGGAAACCTTTCTAAGAAAAACTTTTAATAATCGCACAATCAAAATCTTGCGATTTTTATTATGCGATGAATGAGAAGACGTTTCAAAACAGAAGATTGTGTCGATTTTCAATCGTGTTTACTATAAACACCGTTATCTCAAACCCACTTCTGAAAAAGAG
>MIDO01000038.1:12875-13337 GCA_001831055.1 Verrucomicrobia bacterium GWC2_42_7
AATTTTACTTTTGCGCAAGGTTTTCCTTTTGGTGAAGGTGTTTGGGAATCAATCATTAGGTGTAACCCATTGATGTGAAAATATATTGATTTCTTCCGTCTGTTGTTCTATTATTGGAACATGGATCCTCTTAATCGTATTACCCCAAATGCTCAAGATATACAGAAACTTCAAGATGTACAAAAGGTACGCAACGTTATAGATAGTGTATGGATTTTTCGTAATTTAGGTGTTATTAGACGCATCTTTGGTCATGAGCGCAAGGAGCTTATCGGGAAGATGTTAGATAGTGGATCCTTGATTCCTAAGGCGATGAAAACGCGCCTAGAAAATAAAAGGCAATTGATTAGTTTTAATGTGAGTGTGAAGAAGGGAATCTCCTTTCATTCAGGCTATATCAGTGAAAAGAGTTCTAAACTGATGAGCAGCACACTCAAGGTCGCTGCAGTCCTCCATAATTTG
>MIDO01000039.1:0-305 GCA_001831055.1 Verrucomicrobia bacterium GWC2_42_7
GGAATGATCTGATGATCAAGCAAAATTTTTTGCACCGAACAGGGTATGCTAACTTCGAAAGGACCGACTTCCGGCAAAAAATTATCGCCGATCTCGGAAGAAACGGATAGTTCCCATTCATAAGGATAGTATCCACTTAGTCGCCACGAAAGACCAGATAAATCACACTGTTGTTTCATTTAATACACCATAAAATTATTTTAAAAACTGCTAACCATTCTACGAGTTGTTGTTCCATCCTACAGTTCATGTCCTGTCTTAAGACATCTGTATACGGGTAAATGTATTTTTGAGATTTGGCACTA
>MIDO01000039.1:416-564 GCA_001831055.1 Verrucomicrobia bacterium GWC2_42_7
CGGTCGCAATAAAAACTTTTTGGTCTTGTGTAGTTAAATACACTTGCGTTCGGTCACCCAATGATTCGACTACATTAACAATAGCGTCGATCCTATTGTTTGCAAGCCCTTCTATTCTTATTAGCGAAACAGATTCAGGCCGAAAACC
>MIDO01000039.1:746-6113 GCA_001831055.1 Verrucomicrobia bacterium GWC2_42_7
ATATTTCAAGCGGTGATGAAACTTGCTGAATAACGCCATTGTACATTACGCAGATCCGATCACCTAGTGTCATTGCCTCGGCCTGATCGTGTGTTACATAAATTGAGGTTGTCTTGAGTCGCTGGTGCAACATTTTCAACTCTGCTCGCATACTAGTGCGAAGTTTGGCATCAAGATTACTCAATGGTTCATCGAATAAAAAAGCTCCTGGATTGCGGACGATCGCTCTGCCAACCGCGACACGTTGACGTTGACCTCCTGAAAGGGACTTGGGTTTTCTATCCAGATATGGCTCTAATGACAATAATTTTGCGGCTTGCAAAACGCGAGCTTGAATTTCCGATTTTGTATATTTACGCATTTTAAGCCCGAATGCCATATTATCATACACTGTCATATGCGGATACAAGGCATAATTCTGGAAAACCATTGCAATATTACGATCCTTGGGTGGTATATCATTAACAATTCGATCGCCAATCTTGATAACACCATCGTCAATTTCTTCAAGGCCTGCAATCATCCGCAGTGTCGTGGTTTTACCACAGCCAGACGGCCCAACTATCACCATAAATTCAGAATCTTTAATCGTCAGGCTGATAGTACTGACAACTTTTATATTATCATATTGCTTTGAAACATTTTGAAGCGATACCTCTGCCATATTTACCTTTGTTTAGTTATTTTTCATGTGCACCAAATTTGATCGCAATCGTCTAGGCATACAATTTAAATATTATATTTCATAAATTACCACTCCTCCGAGTGAAATGTTTACTCCTTAACCGATCCAATCATAATACCCTTTATAAAGTATTTCTGCAGAAAAGGGTATACCAGCAAGATCGGCACAATCGTAACAACTGTAACAGCTGCTTTCAAGGTTTCGCTTGTATACTGGGCAATATCGTAATTAATTGCGCCTTTTTCAATTAATGATGTTTGCCCCTGGATCACAATTCTCTGCAAAAAAGTCTGTAGCACCTGCAATTTATTGTCGTAAACAAAGATCATCGCGTCAAACCACATATTCCAGTGTATTACAGCGGTCCATAGAGCTACAGTTGTCAGAATGGGCTTGGAGAGAGGCATATAAAATTGGAAAAGAATTCTTAATTCACTGGCGCCATCAATCCTGGCAGATTCAGCAATGCTTTCTGGAATAGATTGGAAAAAATTCTTTACGACTAGAATGTTAAACGCATTAGTTAACAATGGCAATATGTAAACCCAAATATTGTTTATCAAACCCAGATTTTTTATTAGAAGGTATATGGGCACAAGTCCACCAGAGAAAATCATTGTGATCAGTACAAACAACATGAAGCATTTTCTATAAGGCAAGTAGGGCTTACTGAGCGGATAAGCTCCCAGGCACGTAAAAAGCATCGTCAAAAATGTTCCGGCAACTGTACGTATGATGGTATTAGTATAGCCTGTAAGCATATCAGGATCGCTAAATACCATGCGATAAGATGCCAGGCAAATTTCCTTAGGCCAGAGATGAAGACTTTGTTGAGTTGCTGTAGCTGCACTGCTGAACGATAGCGACAAAATATACCAAAAGGGATATAGAGATAAAATGGCGATACCGCCTAGTAAGATAAAGTTTAAATAGTTGAAAGTCTTTTCTGAGAAGGTTGTCTGCATATAGATTTCACCACAATCCTTTTTCGCCCTTGGTGTATTTGTTGACTATCATATTGACAGTTACTATCAATATCATTCCAATTATGGATTTGAACATGCCTGCGGCGGTTGCAAGGCTGAAATCCATGTTCTGCAGGATTCGCAGTACATAGGTGTCAATTATATCTGCCGAATCGTAAACGATCGGATTATACAAATTGTAAATCTGATCAAATCCGGCATTTAAAATTTGCCCAAGTCGCAAAAGAAAAAGAGTGACGATTGTGGGCATGAGGACCGGCAGAGTTATATGAATGGTTTGATGCCAGCGTCCAGCCCCATCAACGTTAGCGCTTTCGTAAAGTTCAACAGGAATTCCAGCAAGTGCAGCCAAATAAATTATTGCGCTGTATCCAACCTCTTGCCAAATACCAGTTAAGATGAGTACAAAAAGGAACCAATGGCGGTTTGTCATAAACTGGATCGGTGAGAATGCGAAGTGGTGCAGGTTTGTACCAAATAGAGAATTGATCTGGCCTAGACAAAAATTACATATATCTAATAATAACATATAAACAAGATTCATTGGGCCATTACTGCTGAAAACAGTCAGTATTATTCCTCCAAGCAATACCCATGAGAAAAAATACGGCAAATAAACAATCGTTTGTATAGTGCGTTTATACCATGTAACCCTGATTTCATTTAGTAACAATGCCAGAAGCACTGGTGCTACAAAACCGAATGATAATCTGAGCATACTTATGATGATTGTGTTAGTAAGTGCCTTTCGGAACTCAAAGGCTTGCAAGAGTTCCGAAAGGTTGGCAAGACCTGCCCATGGGCTGTGTATAATTCCAAGGTCCATTCGATAGTCTTTAAACGCAATTATAAGACCGCACATCGGAATATAACTAAATATTATAAAAAACAGAAGCACTGGAACAAGCATCCAGACCAATTGCATGTGTTTATTAGCTCTAATCACCAGTAATTACTTTCTGAGATATATTGGATAGTTGTTTATAGAGCAAATTGGCATCATCGGTCATCTTTTGGCCACCTCTGTCGTACCATTCTCTTACAAAATTGTCGAATGCCTCAATGGGTTTGTCCCCACGAATAATCTGAGCAAATACGGTTTTCTGACGTTCTCGTAATACTCTAAGATATTTTCCAGCAGATGGTACAACATCTGGTTTAAGAAAAACATCTTTGAGACCCAAGGCTGGATTCCTATGTGCCTGATTAAAAGCGATTTCTTTTTGTGAATAAAACTGCTCCAAAAAAATCGGCATTGCGCCACAAGGATTCCAGTAGGGGCCACCGCCAAGACTAAGGTTTACCACAGCAGCAGTTGCCCTATGCGGATTATCATAAGGTGGCAGCAGTTTCAGTCCCCCTGAAGCATTAGCGTTATTTCGATAATCCCAATGAACAGTTCGCTTGCCTGCCTTGCTTTCGATAAAAAGGTTGGGATCTGTGCACATTTGTTCCCACATGACCAGAATCCGCAGTATTTTTTGGGGATGATTATTTAATCTGGCTGAAAATACGAAGATATTGCCTCCACCGCCCCACACCCTAATTCCTCTTTTACCTTGAGGGCCCAAAGGCAATACTCCTATTGTTATTTGTGCATCCGGACAGAGCGTATGAAGTTTGCTCACCAAAGAAGCTGGCGCAGTTTCATCGAAATTGTCAAACGATGCTGCTCCATGGCTTGTTGCGCCGCAGGCATAACCGACCCGACCGCTTACAAATGCCCGTTCTTCAGCATCTTCATTCTTGTTAATGATAAAATCTGGATCGATCAGTTCATCAGCATACCATTTATGGAGCAATTTGAGAGTTGATTTGGTTTCGGGCAGGACGCCGCCCCAGACAATTTTGCCGTCATGTATCGTCCAATCATACGGCAGGACTCCTGATGCGCCAAATATTTCGCTGAACTGCATCCACCACCAATCATAGTTTGTTGTAAGTCCATAAGTGTCTTTTTTGCCATTTTTATCGGGATCGCAATGTCGAAACATATACAGGGCAGCGTACATTTCCTCTAATGTTTCAGGTGTTTTTTTGATCCCAACGTTATTCAACCAGTCTTTTCGCCATATGCATTGATAAGGATAGATGCCATCTGTCCAGATCGTCGGAACCCCATAGTTCTTGCCCTGGGCATACGAAAAGAGCCACGACTGGGGTGCAAATGAGTTTATTATCTTTACGTAATTCGGTGCGTGCTGTTTAATCAGGTCGTATGGAATTTCCATAATTAGATTGTGCCGAATCGCCTGCTGTAAAGTAATAGGATCGGCTTCCCCCCAAACATCCGGAGCGGAGCCGGCCGCGAGCATAAGAGGTTTTGTCTGCTGGTAAGCATTAAGATCCAGAAAGACAGGCTCAAATTGTATGTTGAATCTGTTTTCGAGCATTAGCTCGATATAGCCGCATTCGGAAGCATTTGGGAAATAAGGTGTTCCCATATAAGTTATGTGAAGCTCTTCGGACTTGTTATCAGTTAAAGAGTCCCAGTTGACGTGAGTAGAAGCGTAAATTGAATCCGTATAAATGTGCTGAGGCATCGGGCATAGAAAAATTACAATACAAAGGAATACAAAATCTGTGATAATCTGCATGGAAAAGTGATTGTATCGGTTCATTTTGGTAACAGACCAATAGCGTCAAAACTGCAACAAGTTATGTAATGATTATTCTTATCAAAAACAGAGAAAGAAAATGTGGTTGGATGAGTAACACTCCATAGGCGGATTTTCAGTTTATAGTTGAGATTTTTCTTCAACTGCACTGGTACATTTGCCCCACCATCTGTTCGGTGTGGAGCGGGAACTGCAGGGCGTCTACCATGATAGTTAAGTATCATTTGGTCATCAAGCCAGGCTGTAATACCGGCATCCGAACAAAGCATAATAAATGCATTGATATCTGTATTGGCAGTCACATTAGTGAGAAGGCAAGGAGATTGTAGCGGCAACTTAAGGTAATTAGCGATAGGGATATGAATGCAAGGTGTCGTAATCATATTATATTTTGTTTTAGTCGGCTGCTTTTCAAAATCATTGCATTGACCCTCGTCGGCAAAGAGCAACCAAGTGTGTCCGTCATCAATATTGTCAATGGTGTGTGGTAACATGAGATCCGGTTTTAAATTCAAAAACTGTTTTCTCATGTTCTGTGAAAGCTTGACAGTCCTGTCGGTCAGTTCAGAAATTGTTACGGGCAGGCCTTTACCAGACAAAAAATCCGCTACAACAATTTGCTGTCCAACGGGCTGAGCCCACTTAGAATCAATTCCGTTCATACCTTTAAGAATACCCACAAAAGCACCACAAGTAGCGGCAGTACAATCACTATCCATTCCGAAGTTTACTGCGGTAAGAATTGTTTTTTCAAAATCTCCTTTTCCAGAAAGAAGGGCATAAAAAATGAATCCCAAATTCATTAGGCAGTCTGTGAAATTATGACTGCCGAAACGATTAAGAATTGATTGACGTGCATCCAAAAAAGGGGCATTCATTTGAGCCAAATTTAGTGTATGTTCAAAAACCTTATGAATCTGAGATTCAACAGAAATACACTTTAAACCAGTTTTGAGGGCGTCTTCAACAGAAGTGGTGGTGAAAGCAGCACTTTGGGCCGCGGCTAATACCATTTCGCCAAACACTCCCTCAACTGCGTGATCCACTGAAGCATCGATTTTGGCAAAATGAGCGGCCA
>MIDO01000040.1:0-636 GCA_001831055.1 Verrucomicrobia bacterium GWC2_42_7
CGCAAATATGGCCCTTAGCCGGTGTGAAATTGGAAAAAATGCACTCACTATCATAGAGTTAGATTCATCTCCATCTCCAGAAACGCTAAAAGAGATTGCGTCCTTTCCGGAAATTCTCAATGTTAAGTTACTAAAAATCTAAAACTATGTCTTTTTCCATCCTTACTTCCTGTCTCATTGGCTACTTTATAGGCGCCATTCCCTTCGGCGTCCTTATTTGTAGGTTCTACGGCGTAGATATCCTCAAAACAGGTAGCAAAAACCCAGGAGCCACCAACGTTAAACGCGTGCTGGGCAAAAAGGCCGGAAACCTTGTCTTCGCCCTGGATTTCTCAAAGGGACTCATCGCTGCAGGGCTCCCTCTCTACTTCCACTTTGGAGACGCACTCCCGTCCACCTTCGCCATCTACAGCCTCACGTCTGCTATCATCGGACATTCTTTCTCCATTTTCATCCGCTTTAAAGGGGGAAAAGGCGTTGCAACCGCCATGGGCGGACTCGCCATCCTCATGCCCAAGGTTCTCCTCGTAGGAGCCCTCATCTGGGTCCTCATGTTCTACGGGTCCCGGTTCGTCTCCATCGCCTCCCTTTGCTTTGGACTATCCCTCCCCGCTTCAGCATTTTTATTCAAATACA
>MIDO01000040.1:646-3104 GCA_001831055.1 Verrucomicrobia bacterium GWC2_42_7
TGCTCTTCCTCCTGTTCAGCCACCGAGCCAATATCGTTCGGTTGTGGAACGGCACGGAAAATCATTTTAGGAAGTGAGGGGAGGACTGTTGGGGAAACCCATTTTGGTCCCCCAAAATGGGTTTCCCCAAACCCCTTCCGAAAAGGAGATTCTTGCGCGACAACAAAATTCCATGTGGAATTTTACTGTCGCGCAAAGGATTCTTTTTTTCGGATGTGTTTGAGGTAAAATCACTTACAAGAGAGCCTAAAAACCGAAACTTCTACCAAAGAACAAAAAATATCCTTCGCGAAAGGAAAATTTTAAAAATTTTACTTCCGCGAAATAACTCCTTTTCGGAAGGGGGCTTGGGGGAAACCCATTTTGGGGGACCAAAATGGGTTTCCCCCAAATCTCCAAATCAGCTTAAAAAAATGGCATTAATTGTACAAAAATTTGGAGGAACATCGGTTGCGGACCTTGATTGCGTGAGGCGGGTGGCTAAGCGTATCAAGGGGGACTGGTTGTCTGGGAACAAGGTGGTGGTGGTAGTTTCTGCTAGGGCGGGATTAACAGATGAACTGATAAGGAAGGCAAAGAGCCTGAATGAATCTCCATCCCCGCGGGAGCTGGACGCGCTGATTTCCATTGGAGAACAGGAATCTATGACATTGTTATCCATCGCCTTACAGACAGAAGGAGTGCCCGCTATTTCGAGGACGGGGGCCCAAGCGGGGATTTTGACCGATTTTGCATTTAACAACGCCAATATCTTGAGCGTATCGGGCAGTGATATCCAAGAACGGCTCAACGAAGGGAAAGTGGTTATTGTGGCAGGATTCCAAGGAACGAATGCTCTTGGAGAGACCACTACGCTCGGTCGCGGCGGATCGGATTTAACGGCTATCGCGCTCGCTCATGCGTTGCGGGCAGATCATTGCAAAATTTTTACCGACGTCGAAGGCGTCTTTAGCACGGACCCAAAAATAGTCTCCAATGCAAAAAAATTGGACGAGATCTCCTTCGATCACATGTTCTTACTAGCATCCATGGGAAGCAAAGTTATGCAATCGCGCGCGGTCTCGTTCGCCAAAGACAAGAAAATCCCTTTTGAAATTCTGTCGACCTTCTCTGATAAACCAGGTACTTTTGTTAAAGAAATTGTAGAAGAAAAAACACCGGCTCCCTCGATTGCCTTGGATCGAGACCAAAAGCTCGTCACGGTGCAGTTCACGTCCCTCAATACACCAACCTCCCCTCCCCTCTCTCGTTTCCTGGATTTGTTCCAACCGCATACCTCTCTCGATATGCTAGAGTCGTCAACGGACCAGCTCTCTTTCTCCATCCCTTCTCACCACTATGCATGGTCAAAACATGCCACCGATGCCTTTCTTGCCGAAACAACCAACGCTATCCTTCTCGTGAAAGATATCGCAAAAATCTCCTTAGTCGGCATCCCTTCCTCCTCAATCCCCATCCACCAAATATCAAACACCCTAAAACAATCAAATATCAACCTCTATGCCTGCGTCCCCTCCCCTTCTAAAATCTCCCTAGCCGTAGACATCGCCAACGCTGAGTCCACCGTTTCTCTCCTCCACCAAACCCTCATCCACTCGAACGATCCGATTCCCTTTCCCCTAAACCTTACTGGTACCTACAACTAATGTTTTGGGGAAAACCCATTTTGGTCCCCCAAAATGGGTTTTCCCCAAGCCCCTTTCCGAAAAGGAGGTAATTGCGCCTAAGTAAAATTCTAAAATTTTCCTTAGGCGCAAGGAGCTCTTTCGAGATTGGACAAGAAAAACGTTAGTTCAAAATTTCGAGAAGGCGGGCAAGGCGAACACGACCGAGCCCACATCCGCACAAAACATATCTGCGTTATAATAAGTTCTTACAGAACTTGTTATAATGCACGTTATCTCCTTTTCGGAAGGGGTTGTGGGGAAACGCTTTTGGGCGACCAAAAGCAGTTTCCCCGCAGTTTTTGGAACTCTCCACTTTCTTTTCCGGAAAAGCCGTTTCCAAAAAAAAAATCCCAAACCTTAACACCATGATAAATGCGTATTTATTGTATGCGACGCCGGAGGGCGATGCAGATTTGTTGTATTTAGGCAGATTCCAGGCGACGGATGCTTTTTTGGCCTTTCGAATAGGGGGCAAGGGGGTTGCTATTTTGTCTCCTTTGGAGTATTCGCGGGCGAAAAAGGAGTCCTGCTTTGACGAAATCTGGAACACGCAGGAGCTTGAGGGGAAAAGTTTGTTGGACCACGTTAAGTTTGTCCAAAAGCACTACAAAATCGACCAATTTACGGTTCATGAGACATTCCCTGCTGGCTTGTATGAAAAGCTTAAAAAGGCGAAAATAAAAATTTGTATTCAACAGGGACCGCTTTTCGAAGAACGCCTCATTAAGACAAAGGAAGAGATCAAAAAGTTGTCGGTTGCGGCTGAGGCTTCTGTGGCGGGACTTGCGGTT
>MIDO01000040.1:3113-7386 GCA_001831055.1 Verrucomicrobia bacterium GWC2_42_7
CCATAAAGGGAAATCGTTTATTTTTCCAAAAAAAAGTATTAACTTCAGAATTTCTCCAAGCGGCTGTCTTTCAAGAGTGTCTCAAACTGGGAGCTTTGGCGAAAAACACCATTGTGGCTTGTGGGAAACAAGCCTGTGATCCTCATTGCCGCGGATCTGGACCTATTGCACCGCATCAATTGATAGTCGTTGACATCTTCCCACGCATCGAGAAAACAGGCTATTTCGGTGACATGTCGCGGACTTTCCTTAAAGGAACGCCATCAGATGCCCAATCAAAGTTAGTTGAAGCAGTCCGCACCGCTCAAAAAAAGGCAATTGCAACGATCCGCGAAGGCGTCATCACTCGATCCATACACGAGAACATCGTACATTATTTTGACTCGCTAGGGTACCAAACAGGGATCGTCAATGGGCGTCACGAAGGGTTTTTCCATAGCACCGGCCATGGCGTAGGCTTGGACATCCATGAAGCCCCGCGTATCAGCACAAACGACGTCACCCTCAAAGAAAACATGGTCGTTACCGTCGAACCCGGCCTCTACTACCCAGAAATCGGCGGCGTCCGCATCGAAGACATGATTTGCGTCAAAAAACAAAAATCTAAAATCATTTCGAATTTTCACTATGATTGGATTCTTTAGAAAGATGCGGAGTATTTTTTTTGGGAAAAACGGCTTTTAGTCGCCTAAAAGCGTTTTCCCCAATCCCCTTTCCGAAAAGGAGGTCGTTGCGCGAATATAAATTCCTTTCGGAACTTATATTCGCGCAAAAACTTCCTTTCAGTTATTGACTTAGAGAAGAATATTTTAATAAAAGCCCCCCTTTCTTTTGAAAAACATTTTAAAAGGAACCTTGCGCGGATATAAATTCCTCACGGAATTTATATCCGCGCAACGATCTCCTTTTCGGAAAGGGTGAGGGGAAACGCTTTTGGGCGACCAAAAGCAGTTTCCCCTCAGCTTAATATAATACCCTCGCTTAGGCGAAGGGACTATTGCAGTTAATATTATTCTGATTATCTTTTATTTCCTTGAAGAGGGATTCTGCTTCTTTTTGTTTATCTTGTTGTCCTTTTAAATTGTCCTTTTTGAGATTTTCTTGCGCTTTTTTTTCTAAATTTTCTCGGCTTATTTTTGCATCTTCTGCATCTGCTTCTTGAATATTTTTAAGGACTTTACTTTCGGCCTCTGCTAAGTTGTTAACGATTTGCAATGCATTATTATTGGCTTTACCTTGAAGTTGTGCCAACAGGTTACTCGTATTAGCGATTTCTCTCCAATTGATTGACTCGATGATGGCGCTCATTTGCTGAGCCGCTTCTCTTACCGTTGGAGCTGCAGAGTAATCAGTATTTTCATCCGCTGTGCCTTGTGCTTTTTTTATTACCGATTGCAATGCCGACAATTGAGCTTTTTCAGCATCTGTCGCTCCAGAAGGGTAAGTTGTTTTAGCGTAAAAATCTATAGCAGCTTTCCACGCAGCGGAAGTCGTGGGTTCGACTCGATGGATGGGATAGGCCTGATTCGCATAAAACGCCGATATGGCCGACTGCGCGACCGTATCATTTGAAACCGAGCCACTATTATTAGAGGCAGATGTTCCTGTTATAGATAAATCACTCATAATTTTTTATGTAAAGAACCTCGGGGAAACGGCTTTTAGTCGCCTAAAAGCGTTTCCCCGAGCCCCTTCCGAAAAGGAGATAATGCGGGTAACTAATTTTTAAAAAATTAGTTACCCGCAGGTTGACTCATAGCAACTCATTCAAAAAATATTTTTTCTGAAGAAATAAAGTTTTTAGAAGTGTCCAGGTTTTCGCGCTTTCCCAAGAAAAGCGATCGTCGCGTAACAAAAATCTTTCAGATTTTTCTTTTGCGAAATAACTCCTTTTCGGAAAGGGGCTTGGGGAAAACTGCTTTTGGGGGACCAAAAGCAGTTTTCCCCAAAACTTCAATGCAATTCCTAAATTGCGTCGGAGTATTTTTCTGAGCCTTGGATGATGTACTTGTAGGTACAAAATTCATTTAGGCGCATGGGACCGCGGATGTGCATCCTATTGGTTGAAATACCGATATCGGGCCCTAATTCGAATTCAACTCCGTTTGTGAAGCGGGTTGAGGCATTCCAATAAACGGTTGCGGAGTTGATTCCAGAGAAGAATTTTTGTGCAGTTTCCTTGTTATTTGTGATGATAGCATCCGCAAAACCAGAGCCATAGGCGTTGATTTCATCGATTGCGGATTCAATGGAAACTACCGTTTTTAATCCCACGATGGGGTCAAGCCGTTCGTCACGAAGGTCTGACTCCGTGAGTGGGTTGAGGGGGATGTTATCGACGGCCAATAGAATTCCTTCGATGGCGCTATCTATTCTCAACTCCATGTTTTTCTTCACCAACAACGTTGCCAATCTCGGAAGTATGGCCGTAATGACATTTTGGTGGATGAAAAGGTTTTTTGCGGCATTGCAGGACGTAGCGTCTTCACAAACGGCATCAAGCACGATTTCTTCCACCATTTCATAATCTGATTCTTTGTCAATGAAGATGTTACAGACGGATTTATAGTTTTTGAAAACAGGGATAATGGTGTTGTCGTGGATGAATCTTAGAATATCGTTGCTGCAATTGATAGGCAGAATACACTTTACGAAAGAATCCAAGTTCATTAAGACCTTTAAACTTTGTGTATCTGGGTAAGGAATTAATTGAACCGCACGAGTTGGCAAGTGTGTCTCCTTTAATGCGTTAGATATTAACGAAGCAATGCATGTATTGGTATTAAAAGTACAAATATCTCCGCTCAATATGCAAGCATTGCCTGATTTTAAACAAAGTGCCGCTATATTGATGGCTTGTTCTGGGTTATATTCGAAGACAACTCCAATAACCCCTATGGGAACACGCACTTTCTTGACTGAGATTTTTCCGTTCAGCGTATGGTGGGGCAGCTTTTGACCAATGGGATCTGGAAGTTCTATGATCGCATTTAGATCCTCTACAATGCTCTGCAATTTTTTCTCTGTTAAACGGATACGCTCTATCCACTGTGGCCGCAATTTACTCTCACGCGCAGCATCTAAGTCCCGCCTGTTGGCTTCAAGGATGGCTTCGATGTTTTTAGAAATAGCTTCCGCTAGTACAGAAAGGACTCTGTTTTTTACTTCCGATTCCAAAGTAGCAAGACGCTGGGAAGCAGCTAGCGCTTGTCTGGCGATTACTCTTACGGTTTGTTCTATGGGTTCAGAAAGTTTACCTAACATGGTCTATATTATAAAATGATTTTTAGAAAACATGCAAGCTTCTTCCTTTTAGTTTGCTAAAATGAGCCGCATGAAATGATTGTAGTTACCCTTTATATCCATTAAGTTACTAGACGTCAGCGCGTTGCATGAAAAATCTTGAACGGTCAAACTTGCCACAATCGTTGCATAAATCATGGCCTGCTTAATTGCAGAAAAATCAGTTTTGTCAATGGACGCAAGAAAGCCAAGAAGAGCTCCAGCGTAAGAATCCCCTGCTCCTGTAGGATCGACAACCTTGATAACCGGAAACGCCGGAAGAATAAATTGTCCTTGAGGATGAAACAATACAGAACCATACTCTCCCCGCTTTATAATTACCGCCTCGCACCCCAGTTGGAGAATATCAACCCCCGCCAAAAATACATTTTTCTTAAAAGTGAGAAGCTCCGCCTCCTTTTCATTGATAACCAACAAATTCGTCTGCTTACACACCCGCAACAGCTCTTCTTTGTTATGCGTAATCCAAAAATCCATCGTATCGGTCAAAACAAAAGCAGACCCCTTCAATTGCCCCAAAACACCCTGTTGAATCGATGGCCCTATATTTCCCAACAACACAAACCTTGAAACTGTAAGTGGCTCAGGAAGAAGAGGATTAAAATGCTCAAAAGCATTCAGACCCAACTCTAATGTCTTACGAGAAGAAAAATCTTCACTATATTCTCCCTTCCAAAAAAAAGAAGGTCTGTCCCTATCCAATTGAAGTCCCCGTAAATCAATGCCTCTTTTTCGAAAAACCTCTATATCCCGCTCAGCAAAATCATTCCCAACCACAGCCACCAGCTCCACAGGAGAAAAATAACTCGCCGCTATCGCCGCATAAGAAGCAGCCCCCCCCAACACGCCCCTTCGCGTCTCCACCGCCGTAATAACCGTATCGTACGCAACAGACCCTACAATAAGTACCATAATATAGTAATTTTAATTTCTATTGATAATGCCGGAACCCCTTTCTTTTTGAGGTAAA
>MIDO01000040.1:7601-13726 GCA_001831055.1 Verrucomicrobia bacterium GWC2_42_7
CCCCAAGCCCCTTTCCGAAAAGGAGGCCGTTGCGCGAGAACAACTTCCTGCGGAAGTTGTTCCCTCGCAAGGTTCTTTTTTTGAAAGTATAGCATAAGACATTAAAGTTCTTACAAAACAAATTTCCTCGCCCAAGAAAAATCGCTAGATTTTTCTTGGGCGATAATCGCTTTTCTTTGGAAAGCGCGAAAACTTTTCTTTTCTTGTGAAAAGAAAGGTTTTCGCACCTTGTCTATTCTTTAATGTCTTATGATATACCTTGCGAGCTCATCTTACTTGAGCCCCCCAGGAGCTAGGTTGCTTAATACAATTAACAACAACGAATCCCTCAAAAAACATCCGAAAAAGGAACTTTTGCGTGTATAATAAACTCCGCAAGGAATTTATTATACGCGCAATAATCTCTTTTTCGGAAAGGGGTTTGGGGAAACGCTTTTGGGGGACCAAAAGCAGTTTCCCCAAAAAAGAAGGGAATCCGCAGCCCAACGGACTCAAAAACTGAAATAATATCTTTCTTATTCTAGGACATTTTTAGTTTCCAGCTCCGAAATAATAGAGAGGATACGTTTTGCTGCGCTATCGGAGTCGACGAAGGAGACTTTACCGGTCTTCATGTCGTAGGTGCCGACGTCAAAGGTAACCTTTCCATCGAGAATGGCTTTGCGGACATAAGGGCTCGTAGTTAGGATGAACTCGATGTTTTTCCATTGAGTTTCGATCGCAACCAGAGTGGCGAAATCCGTATTTGGGAATTGAGCGCTCACCTTGTTTGCAGCCTTGATCGCTGGCTGGATGATGTTGGCCAATTCACGTACATTCTCGGGAACCTCTGGTTTTTTCTCGAATTGATGGTTGTAAAACTCGATGGCCATCTTTGTTGTATTGCAATCAGAGTGGGCCAAAAAGAGAATAAAAGGCACTTTTAAGTCGTAGATGCCCATTGCGATACTTCTTACAAGCGTACCACCGGCTACCCCACCCGCATTTCGGATCGAGTAAATGTCTCCCGGAGCGCTGTCAAAAATCGAATCGGGAGTTATCCTCGCATCTGAACACGAGACAACACCGACTTTGGGCGATTGTGGCGAGAGTGTAACTTTTTTAATATCGGCTACACTTACTTTGGTATGCCTCAGAGTCCCTGAAATAAAACGCGCATTTCCCTCCACAAGCTCTTTCTTCAAGTCGGCTATCTTAGCTGTCGCCAATGGATCTATTTTTTGCGCATTTGCTGCCGAATTGCCATTTTTCCTCTCGTGGTTCGAGTCTGCATGGCAAAACGTACCTGCTGTGATAAGTGCACCAATTAACGCACATGTGGTAAATAATTTTGTCGTTTTCATATCATTGTATATTCTTTTAGACGCGAAGTCGGGTTAAGAAGTTGTTATAAATTCCCAAAATGGGCTTTATTTTTCCTAATCTAGAAAAACAATCGCCTTAAAAAAACTACAATCGTTTTCCTCAAACACAGTAGCAATGGGGCCCACCTTCATTAAAACGAGCTTGCGTTTCAAACCCGCATCCTAGCACAACCCTTCCTAAAATAAAATATAAAAACAACCAAATTCGCTTTTTAGGAAAAATTTTGGGAAAAGGAGATATAGCATACTGCAAAATAGAAGTGACAAGGTGCGGAAATCCTTCTTCATTTTTTCGAGATAAAAATAAAAAAAGTGGATATCCCCAAAGCTCTTTACAAAAAAAGAGATTTTTAGAGATATCCACTTTTCTTTCTATGAAAAAAGGAAGGATTTCAAATGAATCCACCTATTTATCCCAACAAAACAGGATAATTTAAGAACAAATTTGCTGTTTTTAAACGACTAAAGGGTTATATAGTTAAATGCATTGAGAATGGAGATGAGGAAACCCTTCTTTTTGAGGTAAGAAAAGAAAGCGTTTCCGGCGGAAGGCATGAGTTCAAGTTTTTGAGTGTATTGGACAGCGGACTCACACTTCCTCACGTACGTGTGTGCTCTCGGTCATGTTTGCCTTGTCCGCCTTCTCAAAAATAGAACTGATCGCTTCCCGCAACCTTCCCAAGAAAAACTAACAATTTGGCAATCAAAATCTTGCAGATTTTGATTGCCAAATAAATTTAAGCTATTGGATCTTTCGGGGGAAATGCAAAAGTGTCTCGGCTGTTAATGCCTTTCACTATATAATAAAGACAGGGCGTCTTATGCCTTCTCTACTTTACCAGCCTTAATGGCTTTTACAGAAACCCACATCTTCTTAATTTGACCAGATGGAAGTTTTACACGGATTCTCTGTAAGTTTGGACGGAACCAACGCTTTGTTACCTTCGTAATGTGTGTTCCAATCCCTCCGCTCTTCTTGGATTGACCCTTGCGATTGATAATACGACCAGCTGTTGGACGCTTTCCTGTAACTGCACAAATTCTTGACATGTTTCCAATTGTTAAGGCATCAAAAAGTATCCTCTGCCTTCTCAAATGCAAGCTCTTTTTTCCTTTTTTTGGGGAAAACTTTGGGGAAACTGCCTTTGGTCCCCCAAACGCTCCTTTTGGATAAGGTGTTATAGTAAAATGTATTGAGAGTGGAGGCGCGGAAACCCAATGATTTGGGGACAGAATCTGTAACTTTTTGACTGCCAAATTATTGGTTTTTAGTGAGAAGTCTCACGGAAACCCTTTTCCTTACCTCAAAAAGAAACTTTTGCGCGGATATAAATTCCGAAGGAACTTTACGCGCAAAGATCTCTTTTTCGGAAGGGGTGGGGGGAAACGCTTTGGGGGGACCAAAAGCGGTTTCCCCGAAATAGATACTCCCTCTTTCCCGTGAAAAGAAAGGTTTTCGCTTTCCCTCGTCCTCTCTAAACGATCACATTTTGGGGTGGCTGGATAGCGGCTATGGCGGCCATGATTCTGTTGGCTGCGACCTGATAGCGGTCTTCGGCAAACTCGCCTGGGTCGATTTCTTGAGGCATTAGGGGTGAGCCAAAGACAACCTTAACGGATCCTGTCAATGCAGGCACCTTCCTTTGGCGACCCCAAATTTCATAGGACCCAAATATCCGTGTCGGCACGACCGGAACGCCCGTCTTGCAGGCCATCATTCCGATGCCTTTTTTAGCAAACTGTAGAACGCCATCGGGAGATCGGGTTCCTTCAGGAAAAACCATCACCCCTTTCCCTTTTTTCAACAATGTCAAAACTTGTTTAAATGCACCAAAATCAGCCTCTCCGCGATCCACAGGAATAACATGTACACGCGGTAATAACCAACCTAAAAATCCCTTAAACAACGACTTTCGCGCAAAGTAATAAATCGGTCTAGATATGCAACCTCCCGCAAAGGCAGGGTCAAAAAAACTCGCATGGTTGCAAGCAATCAAAAAGCCTCCCTCCTTCGGAATATTCTGCATCCCAAAAGACTCCCCGTCGTACGCGTCTACGAAGACCATATGGCAACATGTTTTTACTATGGTATATAACATATTCTGCTTTTAGGTAAGTTTTGGGGAAAACCCATTTTGGTCACCCAAAATGGGTTTTCCCCAACCCCCTTTCCGAAAAGGAGGTTGTTGCGCGGCTATAAATTCCTTGCGGAATTTATAGCCGCGCAAATAAAATTAATAATCCATTCTGACTTCAGATTCTAATTTTTTCATACAGTAAGTTAAATATACTTGCAAGGGGAACAGGACTTTTGCTCCCTTCTCATAATCCGCAGAAAGATGTTAGTTTAAGCCTTCGAGAAGGCGGACAAGGGGAGAGCAAGGGAGCGTACATACGTACGTAACTGCGCTCGAGTCCGTAGTCCAACACACTCGAAACTTAAAATAACATTTTTCTGCTTGGGGGAACGCTTTGGGGGGACCCAAAGCAGTTCTCCCAAAAACTCCCTTACCGAACAGTAACAGAGATTTGTTCTTCTGCGTAGCCGTTAGCTTTTATGAAAAGGGAACCTTTACCTGGTTTTCCGCCTTGGATTTTTACAGTTTTGCTGGTTTCTCCTGAGGGGACGGTTACTTCTGACATAACAATGCTCTCGGGGATATCTGTCGTAATTTCGACAAACAGGCCACCTGCTGGAGCAGGTTGATCTAAGTGGAGGCTAAGGACTTTTTTCTCTCCGTTTGTCAATTGGAGAGGGCTCTCACTTAAATGGAGTCCGCTTGGAGCAACAAAAAGAGTGCCTACATCGGTTACTTTGTCTCCATTAACGAGTTGAATGCGATAGTGTTTGTCGCTTGTTACAGGTGGGACTGTAAAATTGAGTGAGGTGAGGGAAGCATAGTGTGTGGGTGCAAACACATCTCCGACTTTGACTTTGTCCTGTGCGGTGAATCCACGTCCGATGATTCCGACCTTGCTTCCGACATGACTTCTATCCGTTTCGAGGGAAAAGACAGCTCTGTCGGTTACTTGGAGAGAATAAATGTCACTCCTTAAAGAGTGCTTGGTATTTGCGGCATGGTGGTGTTCAACCCATTCAATTTCATAGTAATAGTGGGAGACCTCTTGTCCTTTTGGCATTTTATATTCATATTCCCAGAAATGGTCACCTAGCCTGCTGGGCTTCATGCGCCTTGGCGTGCCATCAATGACAATCGAGGGCTTGTACGTGCCATCAACAGATTGGTCGACAGTGATATCCGTCGACATCGTCAGCGTATAAGTCCCTAAAGAATTCGAGGAAACTTTTTCGGGAGAGATGGAACGTATTGGATTGTTTGCGCATCCAAAAAATAAAACTGAACTTAGTGTGGCTAAAGCCGAAAATTTAGTTAATTTTGCATTCATATTTCAAATATAACAGGATTCATTTAAGCAATGACAAGATGCAGCAACCGAAGCTCTTTTTCTAAGTAAAAATTTCGTATTTTTTAGAGAAAAACGATCGTCGGCGAAGACTGAGACATTGTCACAACTCAACTGGAGTGTGGTATATAAAAAAAGACATTTTTAATGAAACCGCAAGAAAAAGCTGAAGATTCTTTCCTTGGACTCTATTGTCACGTACCTTTTTGTCCCCATCGGTGTGCCTATTGCGCGTTTTATCATGAACCTCCCAAACGTGAATGGATCGATCGCTATCTTGATGGCATTCAAAAAGAAGTCGCCTCAATAACAGTACACTCCTTGCCAAAAACCATTTTTTTCGGGGGAGGCACTCCCGGTATTCTGTCCACCAAAGACTTCCAATCATTAAGTTCATCGATTCTGTCCCTATCAGACGGCCATAAGTCCCTCGGTACAAACAGACCAGTCGAATGGACAGTCGAAATGGCTCCTTCAACCGTCAAGGAAGATAAGTTACTCCTAATGAAAGAATTAGGAATAACACGCATTTCACTCGGAATCCAAAGCTTCAACCCACACACCCTCAATACATTAGGACGACGCCACTCGGCAAAACAAGCGTTGCTGGCCTATGAACTCATTAGGGAATTTGCCTTCGATGTAAACATCGACCTGATGTTTGCCATCCCCAGCCAAACCTTGGAATCTTGGTCAAGTGACCTTCAGAAAGCCATTGAAATCCAACCTGATCACATCTCTACCTACTGCTTTACCCACGAAGAAAACACACCCTTTGACCTCAAACTTTCACCAGATAAATCCCTTTCAAAAGAAGAATCAGACCTCCTTTTTTACGAAAAAACCTGGGATTATCTTCCCGAAAATGGTTTTATACACTACGAAATTTCCAACTTTGCCCGCCCGGGCAAACAATGCCTGCATAACCTCAACACCTGGGATATGGGCGAATGGATAGGAATCGGCCCAGCAGCCGCCTCCCAGTACAACCAAACTCGCTACAACAACCCCGCTTCCATCGAAAAATGGTACGAGTCCCTCTCCCACCAAACACCTTTTGAAAATATCACCCCCCTAACACCCGAATCCCTCGCCACAGACGCCCTCATGTTCGGCCTACGAAAAATCCAAGGGGTCAACCTCGATTCCCTCTCCTCCCGATACGCCATCGACCTCCGTAAAAAATACGCCCCCCTACTCCATTCCCTCTCCGAAAATAAACTCCTTATCCAAGAAGGCCCCCACATCCGCCTCTCCCGCCCCGGCCTCCTCCTCTCCGATTCCATCGCTTTGGATTTTTTAGAGTAAGGGTGCTTTTTTTGGGGAAAACCCATT
>MIDO01000040.1:13734-16205 GCA_001831055.1 Verrucomicrobia bacterium GWC2_42_7
AAGGAGCTATTTGCGCGAAAGTAAATTTTTAACAAAATTTACTTTCGCGCAAACGGGTTATTATTTTTTATTGGATACAAAAGAGGTTTTTAAAAATAGGGGTTTTGGAGGTGTCTATGCTTTTCCGCTTTACAGAGAAAAGCGATCGTCGCCGAAGTAAAATCTTTCAGTTTTTTCTTCGGCGAAGGAATTTGGGTTGATTAAAATTACAACTTGTTTACAGTCAACATCTTATTGAAAACCAATAACGCTTTCACAAACCATTTCCAAAATGAAGGCCTTGCGCGACAACAAGTTACGTCAGGAACTTATTGTCGCGCAACGATCTCCTTTTCGGAAGGGGTTCGGGGAAACGCTTTTGGGCGACCAAAAGCAGTTTCCCCGAAAATCTTACACTTTTACTGGCTTTAAATTCCAGATTTCGTGGGCATAGTCTTGGATGGTACGGTCGCTGGAGAATTTCCCCATGCGAGCGGTGTTTAGGATGGCCATTTTTGCCCAACGTTGTGGATTTTTATAAGCTTTATCGACTTCTTTTTGAGTTTCGATGTAAGAGGCGTAGTCTGCGAGGACGAGGAAGGGGTCTCCTTGTTCGAGCAGACTGGAGCGTATGGATTTAAGCGGATTATTGTTGCCTGTGGAAAAGAAGTCCGATCCCATCCAATCGAGAACGTTACGGAGTTCTTGATTCGATTGGTAGTAGTGCTCGGGGGAATATCCCTTGCGTTTAAGTTCTTGGACTTCTTCTACGGTTTTTCCAAAGATAAAGATGTTATCCTTGCCGACTTCTTCCATGATTTCGATATTGGCACCGTCTAAGGTTCCGATGGTACAGGCGCCGTTGAGGGCGAGTTTCATATTTCCCGTTCCTGAGGCCTCTGTGCCAGCTGTTGAGATTTGTTCTGAGAGATCGGCAGCTGGGATAATGTCGGTTGCCAATGAGACGCAGTAATTTGGGATAAAGGCAACCTGAAGCTTCCCTTTGATACGCTTGTCGTTGTTGATGTGGGTTCCGACTAAGTTGATGGAGTGGATGATCTTTTTTGCCAATTCATATCCCGGGGCTGCTTTTGCTCCAAAGATAAAAGCTCTTGGTTGTATATCAAGGTCGGGGTCATGGAGCAACTGACGATAAAGGGTCAGTATGTGGAGCAGGTTCAGGTGTTGGCGCTTATATTCATGCAAGCGCTTGATTTGAACATCGAAGAGGGCATCACAATTTAAGTCTATGTTACATAATGGCTTTACTCTTCTCGCTAGACGTTCCTTGTTTGCTCGCTTGATGGCCATGAATTCTTTTTGAAAATCCGGATCGTTGGCAAATTTTTCGATTTTACGGAGTTCATCCAAGTGGGTCGGCCAGTGGCTTCCGATCTTGGAGTCGATCAGCTTGGAGAGCAGTGGGTTACTTGCCTTTAACCAACGACGCGGTGTAATGCCGTTTGTTTTGTTATTAAAACGGTCAGGGTAGAGTTCGTAAAAATTATGGAAAAGTTCAGACTTAAGGAGTTGGGTGTGAATCGCCGCAACCCCATTGATGGAATGGCTCCCAATGGTGGCCAGGTATGCCATTCGTATCATCTTGGGATTTCCTTCTTCAATCAGAGACATTTCCTTCTTTTTGAGATTATCTCCGGGCCAATGCGCTTCCACTTCTTCGAGAAACCGACGATTGATTTCATAAATAATTTGCAAGTGGCGTGGTAATACTTTTTCAAAAAGAGGGACACTCCAACGTTCGAGTGCTTCCGGCATGAGGGTGTGATTGGTATACCCAAAGACTTCCTGGCAAATTTCCCAAGCACGATCCCATTCGACGTCGGACTCATCGACCAAGATGCGCATCAACTCCGCAACGGCTATAGCCGGATGGGTGTCATTCAGTTGGACAACTACTTTTTTCGAAAAACTTTCCCAGCCCTGATTACTTTGAAAGTAGCGGCGTATGATATCTTGTAAGGAACATGAAACGAAAAAGTATTGTTGGACCAATCTCAATTCTTTTCCATTTTCCGTTTTGTCGTTGGGATATAACACCTTCGATATGGTCTCACTGATTGCTTTTTCCCGGACAGCGTCTACATAGCTTCCTTCATTGAAAACCTTTAAATCGAGTTCCTCTGAAGCACGCGATTCCCACAACCTTAGGAAATTGATAGTCTTTGCACCATAGCCAACTACTGGGATATCCCATGGAACGCCCACGATTTCTTTCGTATCCACCCAGCGATGTTTCCAATCTCCCATATCATCAAAATAGCTTTCGACCTTCCCATAGAGCTTAACTGATTGATGCTCAGGACGAACAATTTTCCATGGGTTTCCAAATCGCAACCAATTATCCGGGCGCTCTTCTTGTTTTCCATCAACGATATCTTGCTTGAATAGACCAAATTCGTAATGAATCCCATACCCAATGGCTGGATAATCAAGCGTCGCTAATGAATCAAGGAAACAAGCAGCAAGACGAC
>MIDO01000041.1:0-5766 GCA_001831055.1 Verrucomicrobia bacterium GWC2_42_7
ACCTTTCTTTCTTCAGAAAGAAGGGTTTCCGTGTATCTATTCTCAATGCTATTAAATATAGAAAACAACAAAATCGATCCTAGCTCATTTTGAAAAAATGAGTTAGGATCGAAATCTCTTTTTCGGAAGGGGTCCGAGAAACTGCTTTTGGGTGACAAAAAGCAGTTTTTCCGAAGTTTTTCGATTTTAATGCGGTTGATCTGAGTATAGCGCTTATGAATTCCTTAACTAAACATCCTGCTGGTAGTGTTCGTGAATTATGGACGGTTGCCTGGCCAATGATTTTATCTTCTGCTTCGGGCTGTCTGATGCTATTTGGTGACCGGCTCGTATTGTCATTTTATTCGCAGGAGGCTTTTAATGCCAATGTGGGAGCAATGCCTTGGTACTGGGCTTTCATTTTTGCTTTTCAAAAAATCATTGGGATCGCACAAGTTTTTGTGGGGCAATTTAATGGAGAAAAGAATTTTCGTCAAATTGGATCCGTCGTGTGGCAAATGATTTGGCTGTCGCTCGCGTTGTGGATCTTCTTCATTCCGTTTGCTCCCTTGGGAACGCCCTATCTTTTGGCAAAGAATTTGGAAGTTTTGGGGGTTCCTTATCTCCAAATACTCTTTTTATTTTTGCCGATACAGTATGCGAGTTATGGTGCATTGGCCTCCTTTTTTACGGGATGCGGCAAGACAAAGGTCGTATTTTTAGTGACGCTTTTTGCCAACGCGCTAAATATTCTTTTAGATATTTGGTTTGTATTTGGTGGCTGGTTTATCCCTTCGATGGGCATTCGTGGTGCCGCTTGGGCTACAGGACTTTCTCAGGTTGCAAGCTTCTTGATTTTATTTTTATTATTTTATCGCAAATCTCATCACCAAAAATATGGCGTATTTTATAAAAAAATCGATCGCGCATTGCTCTTAAGATGCGTAAAAACAGGGCTCCCTAATGGGATTGGGGCTCTACTAAACTGCGTTGGATGGGCATGGCTTTTACAAGTCCTTGCGCTTCATGTAAGTATGGAAGAATTCACCGCTTTTGGCATTGCTTTTTCTGTTTATTCTGTGTGCTTTTTTATGATAGAAGGGGTAGGGATCAGCGTCGGGAGTGTGTGCGCAAACGCCATTGGATCGAAGCAATACTGGATTATTGGAAAAAACCTTCGTTCTGCCGCGATGTTACTCCTTTGCTTTAATTTAATTACGCTTTATACGATGGTTATTTCGCCTCAAACACTCATTCATCTTTTCCTGCCCGTAAACTCAAGCGGTGTCATCGCACAACTTGCCGGCAATATGTTGTTCTGGGCTTGGTTGATGTTTGTTGTCGAGGGCTTTTGGTTTTCCTTACAATCGATGCTCACGGCCGCTGGTGATACGAAATTTACAATGACAGTCAATGTGTCTACTTTTTGGTTGGTTGCATGTCTCCCCGTCTATATCATCTTATGCTTTAATCCTCAACAGGGTGCGCTAAGATTATGGCAGGCAGTTGTCTGTGAGCAAGCTGTACGAGTCATTTTTATGTATTGGCGTTATCGGCAAAAAAAGTGGCAACGCATTCACCTTACAGCTTAAGGGTTTTTATAGTAAGCTCAATTAAAACGAAAGAGCCGCACAATGCAGCTTTCAACGTTGTTCGTTCTCATTATATTGCGCTATGAAGAGGGTCTGTTTCCTGGAAATATTGCTAACTAATTTTATCGTAAAAAAAGTACAAGCGATAGTAAAAAAATCATTCAAGATCAGCAAAATTAATAATAAGAATGGAGGCAATTTTCTAAAGTTTTCAGCAAGGTCAAAAGCATAGGCAAAACTCCCAAATATCCCTAGAATAATGAGTCCTAAACGCAAACCCCAAGCCCATTTAACTAAACGCAAATCTTCTTCTTCTTTAACTGCACGGCTAGAAGTGATCCAGATGCTTTTCAATACTTGGTAAGGTTTATAAAGATTGATGATAGGAATAGCACAATAAAAAATAGACCACCAGGGCGTCCATTTAAAAGACTCATCCATGGTGCGACAATTATGTACTATTCGATAAATCCAAATAGCAAAAGGAATTAAAAAAAACAAAGTTAGCCAAAAAATTAGGGTTATGATGTGAGCGTGCTCCTCTGTAAGAAATCCAACGGGATATTCTTGAAGTCCCATTAGCATAAATATCGTTGATACTACAGAAGTGATAATAATAAATTTTGATAGCAGACTTACTTTTTTTACTAATTCCATATGTTTGAGTTTTCAGCAAAGCTAAGTAAGTAAACTTAATTGTCAATAAAACTGCAGTAATTCATTGACGTGAAAGGACCAATTGTTGATCTATTTCATTGTACAATGAAATCAAAGCAGATCAAATTTTTAGTTGGGCTATTAATCGTGACTCTATTGGGCTTTAAATATTATAAAATGTGGCCTTTGTTAGCAACAAAACATGCGTTTTTCCCTGTTTCTTTTGCAAGAGTAAATGAGAATCAAATAAACAGGGGAGTTTTGCTTTACGGAGAAGGCAAATACAGTGAGGCAAAGGCGATACTTGAGCCAGCGGCAAAAAAAGGAGACCCCATAGCACTTTTCTTCATGGGGGAAATGTTAATAAATGGAACTGCGGGAGAGAAAGATGAGCAATTGGGGCGTTCTTATCAGGAAAGAGCTAGTCTGCTTATTAAAAAATTAGCCGATAAGGGTCTTCCTGATTCTCAATTTTTGTATGCGACTATGCTCTACAGGGGAAAGGGAGTCCCGCAGGATCTTGATTTGGCAAGAAAGTACTTAAAAGAAGCCGTGGATGCAGGAATTATTGAAGCAAAGGCAAGTTATGGATGTATGCTTTATGAGGGAAAGGGAGTCCCGCAGGATCTTGATTTGGCAAGAAAATACCTAAAAGAAGCTGCGGATGCAGGGATTCCTGCAGCAAAAGCAAGTTATGGATGTATGCTTTATGAGGGAAAAGGAGTCCCGCAGGATTTTGATTTGGCAAGAAAGTACCTAAAAGAAGCCGTGGATGCAGGAGTTCCCGTGGCGAAAGCAAGTTATGGGGCTATGCTTTATGAGGGAAAAGGTGGCCTGCAGGATTTTAATTTGGCAAGGAAGTACCTAAAAGAAGCCGCGGATGCAGGAATTCCCGTGGCAAAGGTAAATTATGGATGTATGCTCCGGGATGGGGAAGGTGGCCCTCAGGATCTTCCTTTGGCAAGAAAATACTTAAAAGAAGCTGCGGAATCAGGGATCCCTGAAGCAAAGGCAGTTTATGGATATATGCTTTATGAGGGAAAAGGTGGGCCTCAGGATTTGGGTTTGGCAAAAAAATACCTAAAGGAAGCGGCGGATGAAGGAATTCCCGTGGCAAAGGTAAATTATGGATGCATGCTCCGGGATGGGGAAGGTGGCCCTCAGGATTTGGGTTTGGCAAGAAAATACCTAAAAGAAGCTGCGGATGCAGGGATTCCTGAAGCAAAGGCAGCTTATGGATGTATGCTTTGGGATGAGGAGGGTAGCTCTCAGGATTTGGGTTTGGCAAGAAAATACCTAAAAGAAGCTGCGGAATCAGGGATTCCCATGGCAAAGGCAAATTATGGATGTATGCTTTATTTGGGGGAAGGTGGCCCTGAAGATTTTGACTTGGCAAGAAGATACCTAAAAGAAGCTGGGGAATCAGGGATTCTCGTTGCAAAAGCAATTTATGGATATATGCTCCGGGACGGAAAAGGTGGCCCTCAGGATTTGGGTTTGGCAAGAAAATACTTAAAAGAAGCTGCAGATGAAGGAAGTATTTCCGCTCAAAACGCTTATGCTACTATGCTTTTTGAGGGCCAGGGATCCAAGGGGGATAAAGACCAAGCAAAAATATATTGGCAAAAGGCTGCAGCCCAAGGAGATGAGGAGGCAAAGGAAGAACTTTCTCTGCATTATAACATAAGCAAATAATGTTGTTCCGGTCCTATTTCTTTTGCCGAAGATAAGACAAGAGATTTTTATGTATTTCTTCGGCGATATTCGTTTTTTTTGGAGAGCAAAACCTGGACACCTCTAAAAAAACCTATTTTCTGAGAAAAGAAGATATTTGTGGGGGATATTTTTGATGAACTACGTCTTGCATCATAAAACGCTCTTAAAGAACTTGTTGTGATGAATGTCTCCTCCTTTTCGGAAGGGGTTCGGGAAAACGCTTTTGGGTGACAAAAAGCGCTTTCCCCTCAGTTTTAAGCCTGCATGTTTTCGCAACTTGCCTCTTCTATCCTATACTAACGAAATTTTTCTATCGACATGGGTGTTTTGCAAAAAAACGTCGTCATGAGATACAATGAGGAGAGCCCCGGTATAATTTTTCAAGGCGGACTCTAAAACCTGTATACTGCGGAGATCGAGGTTGTTTGTGGGTTCATCTAGAAGGAGAAGTGGAGATGTTTGTTTTAGGAAACAACAGGAAAGTGCAAGTCGCAGTTTTTCTCCTCCGCTGAGTTCTTTTGCTTTTTTGAAAATATCTGTTCCAAAAAACAAAAACAGGGCGAGTTTGTTTCTAATTTCTGTTTCTGCTAGTTCCGGATTGAGAATGAGGACATTTTCTAAGATAGTCTTTGCTTCATCTAAAAAGCTTAGCTTTTGGTCGATGTATGCGGTTTCTGAAAATTTTTGAATGGTGCCCGCTTGAGGTTCGAGTTTTCCTGCAATAAGGTCCAATAAGGTGGATTTTCCTGTACCATTCTTTCCTGCAATTGCAATGCGATCTGATCCAAAGACTGAAAGCGACAGGTTTTCGAAGATAGGAGTTTTTTCATCGTAGGAGAAAGAAATATTTTCTATACGCAGTAAGCACTTGTTGGAGGAAAAGGAAGGTTCGTTGAGATTAAGGGCAAGAGTCCGTTTAACTTCTAGGTTCGAAAAGGCCATGGATTTCCTTTCTTGTACAGAGGAGAGTGCTTTTTGTGTATTTTTTGCAATACGACTTTGTGTGTTTTCGCTCCGGTTTTTCATGGCATTCCGTGTCATTTTGGGAATGCCTCCTTCCGCCCTGAGATCATGACCCCTTCTGTCGCTTTTATCTTTTTTATCAGAAACTTGTCGCATCTTTCGTTCCGTTTTCTTCAAGGTAGCTTTAGCGGAGAGAAATTCTTTTTCAGCTGCAAGAACTTCTTCCGCTTTTTTAGATTCATAAAAGGTAAAGTTTCCTCCATAAATTTTGAGGTGACATTGAGAAACCTCAAAAATGGCTTCAACCTGTTGCAGCAGTTCCCTATTATGAGAGGAAACAATCACTGTTTTTTCCCATTTTTTGAAAAAATCAAAAAAGATCTTTTGTCCCTCGCAATCAAGGTGGTTGGTTGGTTCATCAAGGACCAAGATATCGGGTTCATTCAAACAAATTTTTAATAGTGCGAAACGAGTACGCTCACCACCACTCAAGGAGCCGATCAAACGAGAAAAATCGATACGACTCAACTGCAAAATCGATAAGAAATACTCCAGATTTTTATAGAAAACGGGAGCATCTTCAGTCTGATTATCGAGATCTAGATACTCTCCGAGGGATAGGTTGTCTAATAATTCTAGCTTTTGTGGCAGGTAGCCAAGCTTCCCATTGGCTTCGATACTTCCGCTGGTGGGAATTAATTGCTGAGCAATCAACTTTAAAAGGGTACTTTTTCCACAACCGTTATCGCCCACAAGGCCGATTTTCCCGGATATTTTCCCAGAGATATTGGATAAGAGTACTTGTGGATGTTTGTAATAGAAAGAAATATTATTTAATACAATATGTGACATCATAAAA
>MIDO01000041.1:5788-6052 GCA_001831055.1 Verrucomicrobia bacterium GWC2_42_7
CGTAAATTTTCCCTGTCATTAGACAGCTGTAATGAATTAGTTATTGTCCATAAGTGTATCGTAAAAAACGATACAGAGATACGATTTCATACCCTAAATAAATTGTCAATACGGAAGTTTGGAGAAAGGAGGGACTCAGGATGCGAAAACATGGAGGCCTCTATAAAACTGCGGGGAAACTGCTTTTGGTTCCCCAAAAGCGTTTCCCCGAAACCCCTTCCGAAAAAGAGGCAACTTGCGCTATAATAAGTTCTTGAAGAACTT
>MIDO01000042.1:0-3585 GCA_001831055.1 Verrucomicrobia bacterium GWC2_42_7
GTGTAGAAAGTTAGGAAGGCGTTTATAAGGAGGGGGATATCGGATTTTCTGGCCCGTAGGGCGGGGGCTTGGATGGGTAGGACGTTGAGGCGGTAGTAGAGGTCTTCGCGAAATTCGCCGCGTTCGACGGCTTTTAAGAGGTTTCTGTTGGTTGTGGCGAGGACGCGGACATTGACTCTGATGCTTTTTGTGCCGCCGACGCGTTCAAATTCTTTTTCTTGGAGGACACGCAAGAGTTTAGCTTGGACGCGTGGGGAGATTTCTCCGATTTCGTCCAAGAGGATGGTGCCGTTATTGGCAAGTTCGAATCGACCTTCATGGCGTTGGGTAGCGCCGGTGAATGCGCCTTTTTCGTGGCCAAAGAATTCGCTTTCGATGAGGGTTTCGGAGATAGCGGCGCAATTGACTTTGATATACGGCTTATTGGCCAAGGGGCTGAGTCGGTAAATTTCCTGGGCGACCAATTCTTTGCCGGTGCCATTTTCGCCTGTGATGAGGACGGTTGCTTCGGTGGCTGCGACTTTTTTTATAATTTTTCTCAAGTCGACGATAGATGGGTCTTCTCCCAGTAGCTCGATGCTTTGTTGTTGATCCGAAGAGAAATACTGATTGACTTTGACCAGTTGGTTGTAGGATTCGGCTTTTTTCAACAAAATATCGATTTCCTCCATTGAGAAGGGCTTTATAATGTAGTCAAAGGCGCCCAACTTCATGCACTTAACAGCAGACTCGATTGATCCGAACCCTGTCATGATGACGACCATTGGACTCGATGGAGCTTCTGAAAAACGTTCCAATAGCTGGGTTCCTTCGCCATCTGGCAGCCGAACGTCAACAAACATGAGATCGAAATTATCCTTAGCGAGGAGAGATTCGGCTTCGGCAATTGTAGAAACAGAGGCAACCGTATAACGGCGTTTCCTGAGCTGCTCTTCTAAGCTTTTGCGTATAATCAGCTCGTCATCCAGTACAATTATTTTGTCGAATTCCATAGGCCCTGCCTATATACTGGAACAAAGTTTCCTTGATGTCCAGGAGAAAGATGTTATTTTAAGTTTCGAGTGTGTTGGGCATCGGATTCGTGCTCAGTCACGTATTTAAATACGCTCCTTTGCCCTCACCTTGCCCGCCTGCTCGAAAGCTTAAACTAACATCTTTCCGTAGGGTTTATGCAAAAGAGGGTAAAAGAATTTTAACCTTTGAGTGTCTTGCGCTAACAGATTCGCTATCCGTCACGTACTGCAGAAAAAAATGAGTTCAACTTTGGAGTGTGTTGGACATCGGACGTACACTCCCTCACGTACGTAGGTACGCTCGGTCGTGTTCGCCTCGTCGGCCTTCTCCAAATATTGAACTAACATCTTTCTGGGTGTTTATGAGAAACGGGAAAAGTAAAAGAAAGTTTTGAGAACAAGCTTTTCTTTTTTGTCTTCTTTTCTTAGCCCCGCAGAAAAGCATCAGTTCAATTTTTGAACAGGCGGACGAAGGGAAAACGAACTTTTGCCAAATTCCTTAGCCCCGCAGAAAGGTGTTAGTTTAAGAATCCGAGAAGGCGAGCAAGGGGAAATCTTTCCTTTTTGTCCTCTCTCCATAGCCCCACAGAAAGGTGTTAGTTTAAGAATTCGAGAAGGCGAGCAAAGTGAGGGCGAAGGAGCGTACCTATGTACGTAACTGAGCACGAGTCTGCAGCCCAACGAACTCGAAACTTAAAATAACATCTTTCTGCAAAAAAGGCTTTACATTAAAGAGGAACACTATTGTCTTTATAAGTTCTGTTAAAAAGATGCAAAAGACACACAAATCGATATCCAAGCGTTTTAAGATTACTGGGACGGGCAAAGTAACGCATCGTTCTGGGGACCATGGTCATTTGTTGAGAAACAAGTCGGTTAAGCGGAAGCGTCGTGCGTGCCAAGATCATTTGGTCTCGCCGGGCTTTAGCAGTCATGTTTTAAGGGCAATGCCATTTAGTCATTAATCTTTTAGCGAGTAAACAGATTAACTGAACTGCCGGGTGAGATAGGCGACCTGTCGGTTTTTAACACATAAGGAGAACATGCCAAGAGTAACAAATCCACAAGCAACGAGGAGACGCCGTAAGCGGGTACTCCAGGACGCCAAAGGTTTCTTTGGTAACAAATCACGGTTATTCCGATACGCTCATGATGCGGTTGTACGCGCGGGGGTATTTGGATTTAATGATCGTCGCAAGAAGAAGAGCAACATGCGTCAACTCTGGATCGTGCGCTTAAATGCAGCATGCCGTCCATTGGGAATCACTTACAATCGTTTGATTGCGGGGTTGAAGAAGCTTAACATCGAAGTTAACCGCAAGATGTTGAGTGAGGTTGCGATCAATGATCCTGTTGCTTTCGAAGCAATCGTGAACCAAGCTAAGTCGGCAGTTGAAGCGTAGTCTATGGCTAACGGCCTGAAAGAAATTATCGCTCAAGCCGAGTCTGAAGCTCCATTGTTAAAGGGGCGGGCGGATTTTGAAGCATTTAAGGCGAAGCTGGTGGGGCCCAATGGCTCATTGACGCAAGTCATGAAGAGCATTGGGAAATTGCCACCTGCGGAGCGGCCGGCGATGGGTCAATTAATTAACCAAGCGAAGAAAGAGCTTGAAGCCATATTTGCGTCGACGTTGTCTCGAATAGAGACGCAAGAAATGGAGGGTTTTTTGGGGCAACCCATAGATCCGACGCTTCCAAGTCCAGATGGCTGGGTAGGGAGTCGGCATCCATTGGCGCAAGTGGCGCAGCGGATGGCATCCATTTTTGCAAGATTGGGTTTTTCCCTCAACGAAGGGCCTGAAGTTGACACAGAATGGTTTTGCTTTGATGCGCTAAACGTACCAGATTCTCATCCTGCGAGGGATGCTCAGGATACTTTTTTTATAAAAAAAGAAGTTGGAATGGGTGATATTGAGAAGCGGGGTAGTGAGCGTTATCTATTGCGGTCGCACACAACGACAGTACAAATTCGAGCGATGTTGGAGAAAAAGCCTCCGATGCGAGGACTTTCTATCGGTCGGGTGTTTCGTCGTGATACGACGGATGCCACGCACAGTGCAAATTTTCATCAGATGGATGGTTTTTGTGTGGATCGTAATGTTACCATCAAGGACCTGAAGGCTGCCTTAGATTTTTTCATTTGTGAGTTGTTTGGATCTGGGGTAAAGACCCGCTTTCGTCCGAGCTTTTTCCCTTTCACTGAGCCGAGTTTTGAGATGGACATACAAGTTCCAAACCTGGGCAAGCTGAGTGATAAATGGATAGAAGCTTGGGGTTGTGGAATGATTGATCCTGAAGTTTTCAAATCCGTCGGCTATGACCCTCAACATTGGTCTGGATATGCCTTTGGAATGGGAATCGAACGTCTCGCCATGCTTCTTTACGGCATCGACGACGTCAGGCTCTTCTACCAAAACGACTTGCGCTTTTTACAACAATTTGCATGAGAAAGATATTATTTTAAGTTTCGAGTTCGTTGGACATCGGATTCACCCTCCGTCACGTACTGTAGAAAAACATTATTTCAATCTTTGAGTGCGTTGGACATCGGATTCACACTTCCTTATGTACG
>MIDO01000042.1:3596-5028 GCA_001831055.1 Verrucomicrobia bacterium GWC2_42_7
GGTCGTGTTCAGCTTGCCCGCCTGCTCAAACTCCTGAACTAAAGTTTTTCTACGGCTCTTAGAGAAAGGAGTAAAAGTGGGTTTGCTTTATCCGCCTGCTCGAAAAAAACTTAAACTAATATCTTTCTCAAATTTAAAAAATATTTACCTGGAACCTATCCGAAGGAACCTTGTGCCGATATGAAATTCTGCAGGAATTTTATATCGGCGCAAAGACCTCCTTTTCGGAAGGGGTTTGGGGAAACGCTTTTGGGGGGCCAAAAGCAGTTTCCCAAAGTTTCCCCGACACATTCTTATTGACAAACCCTTATAAAAAACATTTTCTTCTAGAACATAAATTTTATGGCACTCAAAATAAAATTACAACGTCATGGAGCAACGCATGCTCCGCAGTATCGTATTGTCGTAGCAGAAGCGCGTTCTCGTCGTGATGGACGCTTTGTTGAGTCTCTTGGGTATTATCGCCCAAAGACAACGAATCCTGCTACAGAATGCAATATCAACACAGAGCGCTTCCAGTACTGGGTAAGTGTTGGTGCCCAACCTACGGACACCGTCAGAGGGGTTATGAAGAAACACCTCAAGTTGGTCGCAGCAGCCAAAGCTTAATTCGTCTCACCGTTCATTGAAACCATTTTTTGACTTTTATCTTCCAAATTTGCAAACATGCCGGCAAATCTAACCATTGATGTTCTATCACTTTTCCCTCAAATGGTAGAGGGATTTGTGCGTGAGAGCATGATTGGGAGGGCTTGCGAACGGGGTTTGTTGGGGATTGGGTTGCATAATATACGCGATTGGACAACGGACAAGCACCATCAAACGGATGATCGTCCCTTTGGAGGGGGTCCTGGGATGTTGCTCAAGCCAGAGCCTGTTTTTGCTGCGGTGGAAGATCTTTTATCTCGGCAAAATGCGAACGCGAAAGTGATCTATCTTTGTCCCGACGGAGAGCCGTTATCTCAAAAAGTCGTAAAAGAGTTAGCGCAAGAGAAGCATTTAATTTTGCTATCTGGCCATTATGAGGGGATCGATCAACGCGTCCGAGACACTTTGATTCATCGGGAGATTTCGATTGGCGACTATGTCCTTACCAATGGGACACTTGCTGCGGCGGTTTTGATCGATGCGGTATGTCGTTATATTCCTGGCGTATTGGGAGAAGAAATGTCCTTGCAACAAGATAGCTTTAATGACAATCTGCTATCTTTCCCGCAATATACACGTCCCTATGATTTTAGGGGAATGAAAGTGCCTGATATTTTGCTTTCTGGCGATCATGCCGAGATTGCGAAATGGAGACGCGAACAACAATTTCTAAAAACAAAGAATCGGAGACCCGATTTAACAATTAAAGACTAATTCACATGAATGCTATCATCGCAGAACTAACAAAAGACCAATTGAAATCCGACCGCAATAATTTCAAGGT
>MIDO01000042.1:5109-5788 GCA_001831055.1 Verrucomicrobia bacterium GWC2_42_7
CTTTTTCATAGCAATCCAGAGAATGGTTGTTCGCCAAATTAACCAGCGTAATATTATTTTGAAAAAGCAATTTGGCCGCGGATGGTTCAAACCGGAAGGCGATAAGCTTTTTTTGGCAATCACTGACGGCAGTGATCGGCCCTTCTAAATTCAATACAATGAAGTCTGTTCCTTTTAAAAAGTTTCCCTCAGCTCCTTTAATTAGCTCAAAGGGATCTTTGTCTTTTTGAATTTTTTCTTTCACCCAACGGTCAAACATGGCGTCGCCAAAATTCAAAATTGAGATGCCTTCATTTTCCTCCAGAAATCCTTTCGTAAAGTACGCGAACAAATAACTGGTAATATCGTCTGATTCGAAATTCCCGGACAGATTGGCGGAATTAGCATTTTTATATTTTATTTTTTTCGCTCCCCGTTTTTCCAAATATTTCAGCAATACATAAATCGAAGGCGGACTGTCTATTTCCAGCCGTAAGATGCGGGCATAGTCAAAATTTGTTATCGCCGCAATGCTTGTCTCATCATGAAACTCTGCGGCAGTCGCACCCAAATGGTGCGAAAAATCAACGCTGGCCAAAACTAAAGAATCGTCGGGAAGAATTTTGTCAAGCGCTTGGGACAGATTTTCCAATTTTTTTTCAGACGCGTTTCTTTTTATGACTATGGGGATAAATTTTGT
>MIDO01000042.1:5801-6044 GCA_001831055.1 Verrucomicrobia bacterium GWC2_42_7
TATTTGATATAAGAGACAAGCGAGGAAATAGAATGCTCTCCTTCAAACGCTTTCTCATTGGGCGCGGCCGCTTCATTGTCAATCAATTTCACAATATTCGTTCTATCCGATTGCAAAAACCCCCACGGGGTTTTATATGGATATTCGGAAACAGAAATCTCGTCTCCTATCCCAAAATGATCAGGACCGATTAAAACCACAGTCCCAAACTTCTTGTTTTTTAAATTCGCAAAATATTTGGAA
>MIDO01000042.1:6086-6677 GCA_001831055.1 Verrucomicrobia bacterium GWC2_42_7
CCGTAAAACTCTTTGCCGCTATGAGAAGCAAAGTGGAAATTATTGGACAAAGTCTCATCTTGCGGGATCTTTTCATTGTTAATATCAATGATTCTTTCTTTATCATTTTCAAAGATTTTCAAATGACTGGTTGGAAACCCCCTCCAGATAATCGCGGCAAAAAATGCGACGGAGAAAAATAATGCGCCAGTCGCAAAAATCATTAAACCTAAAAAGGCATTTTTTTTCATTGTCTATTTAACAATTATTCCTCCCCATTCCACCACCGTAAAACCTTTCCTTTTCGGAATTTGCGGCAAACGTTGTTCGGGCATTTCTTGAAATTGATCAAGGCCTTTAACCGCCATAATTATCCGCAGAACGGCATCTTCCTTAACCGATGTTATTTTCAAGGGCGCCAGTGCGTCCACAATATTTTTAGGCAGAAAGAAAATTTGATAAAATGGTTTATCAATTAATCGGCCTAGCCAATATTCTTTAAAATCATTAATTTCTTTTTCATTCATTCCAAGCCTCTTTAGTTTTTCGTCAAAAAAGGAACCAAGGTCATGTTGTCCGACCACCCACCCTTCGTCATTTTTAAATTGTCCT
>MIDO01000043.1:0-5996 GCA_001831055.1 Verrucomicrobia bacterium GWC2_42_7
CCGGTGGCCCAACTTATTTCTTCTTTACTATAGGCTTATTCGCTTTTCTTTTTAGGAAGTGCGAAAAAATTTTCTCGGAAAAGAAAATTTTTTTGATATACCAAGATAATCTAAATTTATAATAAAATGAATATTTTTGAAAATCCTATGCCTTTGTGCATGAGTGAGATGTGGCAACACTTGTTGGACGTCAAGGGCTATGAGATGTATGACAAGGAAGGGATTTTGGCACTAAAGTCGAATGTAAATGTTCCTTGGTTAAATTACTCTTGGGTCTCATCAGTGACAGCGCATAATTTGGACTTGCTAACGGGCTTTTTTGGTAAACAGCAATTTTTTTTAACGGTTGATGAAGAACAAAATAAGCAAAGTGATTTGCTGCTGGGAAAGGATTTTGAATATAGCTGTGAAGTTCCCGAAATGCTTTTGACCTTAACCGATTTCCCTTGGGATAACAAATCTCAGATTTCCGCTGAAATTGAACAAGTTAGAAACGAAAAAGATCTCAATGATTGGATAAAAGTCGCAGCAGAGGGTTCGGACGAAGAAGAATGGAGCGTGGGTCAATGGGTTAAGGGCCTATTTGATGCAAAAAAGGAACGAATCAAATTATTCTTAGGTCGCGTCGAAAAGGAGCCAGCAGTTACCAGTATGATATTCCAAGGGAACAAATTATCCGTTCTTTTTTATATAAGCACCCTGCCCAAATTTCGCAAAAAAGGACTTGGGCACGCCGTCCTAAGTGCCACATTCAAGGACTCCCTCGCCCACGGCGTTGAACAATGTCTCATTTACGCAACGGAAATGGCTCCTGGCTTCTACCAAAAAGAAAATTTCAAACTCACTTCAACCCTTCACGAATACTGGCATCTTTAATTGGAAGGATAGGAAGGGATCTGGAAAGAAGATTATCAAAGGGCTTTTTCCTTTACAAGCCTCTTAAAATGTGCTTTTAACAGCATTCTATGATCATCCACTCTTCAGGGTGTCCAATTTGTTTTGTCGTTTCCTGATCCTAATCGGTCTTAATTTTGCAGGGAATTGTAAGCTATAAGCTGAGCAAGCACTTTTTTTATTAATCATTCACCTTTGGTTCCCCTTTCAACGGTACTTAATTAGTTATCAATATTGCAAATTTAATTTTTGCTTAACTCTAACCCATTTCATTATGAAAAACTTCGTTCCATTGCTGATGTTTGTTTCCTCCATATGCTCCGTGGCATATGCCTATAACCCTCAAGATATTTTGCACCTTAAAAACTTTGATGAGGGATCTGTAGGCGAATCATTTATTAGAGAATCTGTTGAATTTAATGAGGAAAAAAAGGGGGAATTATTTTTGATAATAAATGCAATGAATTCACCCGAAAATCAAGACACATTAGCAAAGATTAAGGATTGCTCACTCCGCCTTAGATTAAGCCCCAGCGACCCGAGTATTAACGAAGAACAAAGAGCGTATCGTATTAAACATTACAAATGCTTAGAAGAGGCATGCACCGCAATACTAGCTAGGTGTAATTCATTTACGATACAGTTAAATGAAGATTTTTCAATCATAGCTGACTGCTTAAGGAACAGCACTACTGAACTCAAGGAACGGTTTGGAATGGAACAAGTAAGGGCCTTCATTGCCCATATAGTGAAAGGTAATGGGATCAACGGAGTTCCTCATCCCTTACAGCCCTTGATGGAATATATTTGGAGTTCATATCGTGTGGGAATGGATCTAAGAGCGGATCCAATTACAAAAGAAGGTGCAATAGGGGATCCAATTACAGAAGAAGAAGTAACATTAACAAGGAAGTTTTTGGGATTGCTTCCGAAGTTGATGGTGATATTAGCTGTTGAGAACGAACATGTTGCATTAGGAAGTTTGTTGGCTTACATAGAGCCATTCTTTCCAGGTTGTTTGCCTTCTGACTGGCCTGTAAAAAATGATGCCTATTGTCCATATCTTGGGTTATTGCATATTGCCGCAATACTAGGACATTCTCAGTCTATGAATGTGTTATTGAATCACAGGGCAAATACAGAGTTAACTGCAGGTAAGAATGATATGTTTAATCGTCCAACTCCTCTTATATTGACTGCAATATATGGAAATATAGACTGTATGAGGCTATTATTACAAAGAGGAGCTCAAGTCAATGCAACAGATGATTTTGGGTATTCAGCATTGACCTATGCTGTTGGCGAAAACAAAACAGCTTGTGTTCGCTTGCTGCTAGGAAACAGAGCTAATCCAAATATCTGCAACCGTTTTGATGGGTGGGGCCCCCTGCATTTTGCAGTAATGAGGAAATCCCTAGTAATTTATGATTTGTTAAGGAAATACGGTGCT
The DNA here is from genome assembly GCA_001831055.1 of Verrucomicrobia bacterium GWC2_42_7. GTDB lineage: Bacteria > Verrucomicrobiota > Verrucomicrobiia > Opitutales > GWC2-42-7-A > GWC2-42-7-A. The sequence goes on from MIDO01000043.1 coordinate 2,345, forward strand.
ACATTGCCTCAATTAAAAAACGGAAGAACCTTTGAGGGTTTTGCAGAAGGCGTAGATGGAGTTTTACAGCCTTTCGTTACATTTCCTCCGCCACAAAGTACAAGTAAAAGTAGAGAAAGTTTATTAGAAATAAGAACAGAAAGACCTGTTGAGGAAATTATATCAAAGGCGTCCAGTCCTTCTGCAGCGTCCAGTTCCTCCTCGGCGGCTGCAGCATCTTCTAGCGCACGTTTCAGGTTCGATGAAATTGAAGATCCATTGGTTTATCAACAAAAGATAGAGGAAGAAACAAAGGGTCACCTTCAGACAGAATCAGGTTTTTTTGTCGTAAATGAAGCGCGAATCAACCGATTGAGGGCTCAAATTGCAAGGGGGAAGAGGAGACAGCCAGCTGATGTAAAACTAGTTAATGTACAGGGTTTGCCTGCTAGACACGTAATTAGTGCCGATGCAGGAAGTGTCTTAATGGGAGGAGCATTTCCATTGAACCCAATAAGTTCAACTGATAAGACGAGCGAGCTACTTCCGAAATTGGGCTTTGATAACGTTCCGAGCGTAGAATATGGAGCTCAAGGGCCTAAGCAGCAAGTAATAATAAGTGGAATAACTATCACCTATGTTTCTACTCCAAATCCTAAACAATTGGGTAATGTTTGTATGTTTGGATGTGGTAGCTATGGAGAACAAAGTCCTAGCGATATTTTGGCGGTTATTAATAAGATAACGACAGGTGATTCAAATAAAGAAAAATCGCTTGCTTCCTTTATGTTAGAATACCTTAAAAGTGGGAAAATGCCATCAGAATATGATCTTATGCATTGCGGCCTCAGCATTAACAGGAGCGATTATAAGTCATTGGTGCCCATTTTTTATTTAACACTGATTAAGGAAATTAGCCGTCGTTTACCTTCTGTTGGTTTTGAAGAAAGATTCCCTTTTGGCTTTGCCATAGAACGGTCGCTATATTTGATTCGAGGGGGGCATTTAACCATGAAAGATGTGTTTGATAAGGATGCCGAATATGGTTTGCCGACGGGTCAAGGTGTCACTTCTAATCCAGAGGCGATAGAAAATGCAAAGGAGAAGTTAAAGAAACTATATCGTTTGTACGCAGATAAGATTTCTTCAAAAACACAGGATGCCATAACACCCATGTATGAAGACCCTTATCGTGAAATCTTTTCCACAGAACAGGGAGCAAGAGAAGAATTGCAACAGGCTTTTGATCGTGAGCCAGAAAAAGAAGCTGCTTCAGCTCCTGGTTCAAAACAAACCCAAGCACCCTCATCTGCTACAGAACCTCCCTCCAAAACTCAAAAATTAGCCAAGAATTAAGTTACTTTAGTTTATCGAAAAATTGGAGACCTCTAAAAAGTGCGGGGAAACTGCTTTTGGTCCCCCAAAAGCGTTTCCCTGAACCCCTTCCGAAAAGGAGGTAATATGCGCTATAACAAGTTCTTTCAGAATAAATTATAGCGCAATACATGGTTTAACAGAAATATCTCCCGAAAATATCTTCATTTCTCTGAAAATAGAGTTTTTAGAGGTGTCCAGGTAAAAAAGAATGCCTTTCGAAATTTTTATTGAAAGTCAACGTGTTGGTAATCAATGTCTTATGGTTTTTATCGTCAGGTAAATTTAGGCTATTGCATGTTTCGATGTGAAGTACAAAAGCGCCTCGACTATCAATACATTTCACATAATAGCTTGATCTTAGAGGAAGAGTTGTGTTTTTTATAATGTTCAAATGGTTCTTTTTTGTGTAATGCTTGCCTTTCTTTGGAGAGATGAGAAACTGAGCACTAAAAAAGTTCTCTTTTTTTCACCAAATTAAGAAAGGGGTCCTTTCACAAAGACTCCTTACGTGTAACGCTAAATCAAATAAATTATGAATATGATTCAAACAACAGCCCTATTAGGAACTGCTGGTATGCCTTCTGCAGGCAGTGGCATCTCGACTTTGGTCATGATGTTATTATTTGTTGCGGGGATGTGGTTCCTCATGATTGCTCCTCAGCGCAAAAAGCAAAAAGAGCAAGAGAAAATGATAAACGCTTTACAAAGCGGTGATGAAGTGATTACATCATGTGGCATCTATGGAACGATTACCAATGTAAAAGGGGATCGTTTCGTGCTAAAAATCGCGGATAATACAAAAATAGAAATGCATCGTTCTTTTATCCAAAGTAAAATTGAAAAGAAAAACGAATCCTAAGTCCTATGTCTCGTAGCATATTATGGAAATTGATCGCCTCTGCCGCTGTCTTTGTTTGGGCATTGGTTAACCTCATACCTTACAAGGATACTCCTTTTGAGGTTTATATTAAAACCCGAGCAACTGCCAATAAAGGCGAGTTTTCGTCCATAGTAGCTCGAGCACAGGATTCTGTTAAGGCTGGAGAGAGTCCCACTCTCTTCATCGCCCTAAAAAATTTAGGTCGCAAGGAGCAGCTTGATTATTCTAAGTTTTTCAAGGATATAAATTTAGTTGATGTTAGAAATTTAGAAAGACGCAATGATATCCTGTTAAACGAATTGCTTAAGGAAACTCAAGCGAAATTGAAGCGCGGACTGGATCTGCGTGGTGGCGTTTCGTTCACTTTGCAAGTAGATCCTTCCGCTCTTCAGGGTAAACAGGACTATGAAAAAGCGGCTCAAATGAACAAAGCCATTGATATTATGGGGCGTCGTATCAATGGGCTTGGCGTCGTGGAACCGATTATTCGTGTCAAGGGTGGCGATCAAATTGAAATTCAACTACCTGGCGTTTCTACTCAAGATAACCCAGAGGTGGTCAATGCGTTGAAAAAACCAGCTAAATTGGAATTCCGTTTCGTTCATTCCGATTCACATCTCCGCCCAGAGTTGATGAAGGAAGAAGATTATCCTTTGGGGTATGAAGTCCTTGCTCTAGAACGTGAAGATCGAAAAACAGGAGAAATTTTTGAGACAAAAATGTTTGTCAAGCGTAGGCCGGCTATGACGGGTCAGATGATCAAGCGCGCTGGAGTTTCCTTGGATCCCAATGGCGGATTCAGTGTAAATCTTGGCATGACTGACGAGGGTTCGGAACTTTTTAGAACGATTACACGTGAAAATGTCGGACATTTATTGGGTATTGTCTTGGATGGTAAATTATACTCTGCTCCCAGAATTAATGGAGAAATTCCAAACGGTAACGCAAGTGTTACTGGCGACTTCACTCAGCGCGAGGCCATCGAGTTGGCAAATGTTCTAAACAACCCCCTTGAATTCGAATTGCGCTTGGCCGAGATGTACGAAGTCGGACCTTCTCTTGCAGAAGATGCCCGGACCAGCTGCATCTACGCGTCCATTATTGGTGCAGGGCTTGTTATTTTCTTCATGATGGCCTATTACTTAACTCCAGGTGCCGTTGCGGTTGTATCGGTTTTGTTCAATGTCTTCATTGTCTTGGGAGTTTTGTCCAATATAGGCGCAACTATGACCCTTCCCGGTGTCGCAGCCTTAGTTCTCACCATCGGTATGGGCGTCGACTCTAACATCCTTATCTTTGAGCGTATCCGTGAGGAATTGCGTGCGGGTAAAAGTCTTCATACCGCATTGATAGCCGGTCATGAACGTGCCTTTGCTACCATCGTCGATTCTAACCTAACCACCGTCATGACTGCAG
>MIDO01000043.1:6019-11695 GCA_001831055.1 Verrucomicrobia bacterium GWC2_42_7
GTGACATTGGCCATCGGTATATTTGCAACGATGTTCTGTGCATTGATATTCAGTCATGGTGTCCTTCAATTACTTATCGATAAAAAACGCATCCGCTCTATGATGACGATCTGCTGGTTTAAAGATACGCATTTTGACTTCATGAAATATCGCAAAATTGCGTTTATCGGATCCGTTATTCTCATGGTTTCAGGTTTTATTGCTATCGGGATCAAAGGTAAGCACATTTACGGTATCGATTTCGTCGGCGGAGATGATTTGACTGTCAAATTTGAAAAGAAAATCAGCATAAAACACATTACTTCCATGGCTTCAGCTCAAAGGTTGGGTGAAGTTGTCCCTGTTTATCAACGACATATCGGAGAAGACAAGGAAGAACTTAAAATCCAAACAGAAGCGGGCCGCGGACTCGAAGTGTTTTCTTCCTTGCAGCGCGAATTCCCCGAAGCACAACTTAACCTTCTCGGTATCAATCACATTGGAGGAGCCGTTAGTGGAAGCATTAAAGGCGATGCATTCTGGTCCATCATGTTCTCTATCATAGGGATACTCATCTATGTCGCATTCCGATTCGAGATGGGGTACGGTATTGGCGCAGTTGTGTCAACGGTACACGATATCTTCATGACCGTCGGACTCTATGTTCTTCTAGGAGGGCAGTTTAGCGCACCTATGGTGGCCGCCGTCCTTATGATTATCGGATACTCCCTCAACGATACTATCGTTGTGTTCGACCGTATCCGCGAAGAATTGCAGTTCAATCCTTCCTTAAAGCTCAATCAAGTGATTAATCTGGCGATTAACCGTACCTTATCCCGTACCTTACTGACTAGCTTCACAACATTCCTGTCCACGTTAGCCCTGTATGTCTTCGGTACCGGCGTAATTGTCGACTTCGCCCTCGTCTTCTTGATCGGTATTATCACGGGTACCTTCTCCTCCATCTTCATTGCAAGCCCTGTCTTCTACTGGTGGCACAAAGGAGATCGTAAACATGTCGAATCCCACGAGATCATGCCAAAATACGAATGGGATGCCGGTAGCAGTAATTAGGATTAAGAAAGAGTTGTTTTCTTAAAAAAGATGCGAAAACCTTTCTTTTCCAGAAAAGAAAGGTTTTCGCGCTTTCCAAAGAAAAGCAGTCGTCGCGGAAATAAAATCTATCGATTTTACTTCCGCGAAGGGAAATGTTTTTCTGAGAAAGAACTTATAAGGGATCAAGAAAACCATCTTTAAAAAATCAATTTCAATAAATGATGATTGCGCGAGAGTAAAATTTATAAAATTTTACTCTCGCGCAAAAAACTCCTTTTCGGAAAGGGGCTTGGGGAAACCCCATTTGGGGGCACCAAAATGGGGTTTCCCCAAAGGAATATTCACACATGTTACATATATTTACAGGGCCGACGGCTGTGGGGAAAACGGCGTACGCGTTAGAGTGGGCGGAGCGGAACGATGCGGAGATTGTTTCGTGTGATTCGCTGTTGTTTTACAAGGGTATGGATATTGGGACAGCCAAACCAACCAAGCAAGATATGGCTCGCGTTCGCCATCATGGGATAGATCTTCGTGACGCTTCTACTCAAATGACGATACGTGAATACGTTACGGTTGCGGAAAATGCTGTTTCTGACATTTTGTCGCGGGGGAAAAAGGTTGCGGTTGTGGGTGGGAGTGGCTTTTATCTAAAAGCCTTTTATGCGCCTGTTGTGGATGATTTGGAAGTTCCCATGAGCATTTCCCAAGAAGTGGATGATTTATACCAACGACATGGTTTGGGTGCCATTGTTGAAAAATTGATTCTGTTGAATACAAACGGGTTAACTGTTGATTTGAAAAATCCACGAAAGGTCCTTAATGCTCTGAAGCGTTGTTTGGCTTCAGGGAAAACCTGCTCTGATCTCAAGGCCGCGTTCGAAAACAAGGATTTTCCGTTTAAATCTTTGAATAAAAATACCTTATTGTTTTCACGTTCTCCAGAAGACCTCAAAAATCGAGTTGATTCGCGAGTGCATCAAATGTTGAAAGATGGACTCATTGAAGAAGTCGTTGCCCTTCAAGCGGAAGGTTTTGAAGGAAATCCAAGTGCTTCTATGGCAATAGGATACAGAGAGACGCTCGCGTGGCTAAAATCCGATAAGAGGGACAAACAATTTCTCGCCTCCGAAATTATTCAAAATACCAACGCCCTCATTCACAAACAACGTACTTGGTTCAGACACCAACTCCCCCCTCATCAGGTGGTGGTATTGTGAAATAGTTTTAGGGAAAACCCATTTTGGTCGCCCAAAATGAGTTTTCCCCAAGCCCCTTTCCGAAAAGGAGTTATTTGTGTGGAAGAAAAATTTTACAAATTTTCCTTCCACGCAAAATATTCTGTTTGATTTTCTGTTAATCAGTTGAATTTGTTGGTTATAAGTTGAAGGAAGTTTCTTTTTTTCGCGAAGATAAAATCGATCGATTTTTCTTAGGCGGAAAGAGAAGTCTCTATGAGACAGTTATCTTCTAAAAGCCATAAAAATCGTTTCCCTAAATCCTATCCCGAAAAAGAAATTCTTGCGCGGATATAAATTCTGTAAGGAATTTATATCCGCGCAACGATCTCCTTTTCGGAAAGGGGCTTGGGGAAAACGCTTTTGGGGGACCAAAAGCAGTTTCTCCCAAAAAAATAGCATTGTATCTGGAGGGGATTTTGGGATAATGGGCGTATGGTGGAAAGGTTTCATAGGAAGTACGGGGCGAACTTGGCTGAGTTAGACAAAATTTTGCATAGGGAGACGACGAAGCTCTGTGTGGACTTACAAGACCAATTTGGCTACTGCATTTCAAATCATGGGAAGCGATTGCGGCCCCTTTTGGGTTTTTTAAGTGCAGGTCCTTTTTTTGCTGAGGAAAATGCTGAGCGTGTTACACTTGGGATGGCCGCTGTTGAGCTCATTCACCTTGCCAGTTTGATTCACGATGACGTCTTAGATAAGGCTGAAATGCGTCACACCCTTATGACGGTTCATCGAAAATTTGGGTCTAAGACGGCTGTTTTGATCGGCGATGCTCTTTTTTCTCTCGCTTTTCGATTGGTTACTGAACTTGAAGATATACACATATTTAGTCAGCTTTCGGTTGCGGTCCGTCGAATGTGTGAAGGCGAACTGCGGCAGGATTTTTATTCTTCTAACCAAACGGTTCCAAAATTAGAGGACTATTTTGATACCATAGCTATGAAAACGGGTGAACTTTTTTCCCTTGCTTGTTTTATGGGATCAAAATTGTCTCAAAAGGACATCAGGAGAGACCTCTCTCTAACGCAGTTTGGGCTCCATCTTGGCATTGCTTATCAAATACTTGATGACATCATAGACTATTCAAGTAATGAAAAAATGACTGGAAAGAGCATCGGGACAGACTACCTTGAAGGTCGATGGACCTTGCCTCTCATCCTTTTTTACGAACGGGCTTCGTCAACCCAAAGAAAATTGGTTTCTAAACGAACTAAAAAGAATTTCCTTTCCCTCCGGAGTGAAATGGACAATTTGCAAATTTTCGCAGAGGCAAGCCACATCCTAAAAAAACAGCTAATCCTCGCCTTCGAGTTCCTCCAGCCCCTCGAGGCTCCCACTGCCTCCCAACTCCAAGAATTCGCTGGTGTTTTGTTTTAAGGGAAGAAGGTGTGATAATTTTTATGCATCCTTATCCTTCTCAATAATAAAGAGTTAGCATTGGTTATAAGATAAGAAACGGCATTTATTAAAATGACAGAAAGAGAGCAAGTAAGCCATATTGGCACCTATGGTATTATCCTTAATGATACTTTTACTCAAATATTGTTAATAAAAAAGTCTAGGGGGCCGTATGTTGGTATGTTAGATTTTCCGGGAGGGAGACCAGAATTCGAGGAAAGTTTTGAAGAAACTCTTTATAGAGAAATACTAGAAGAAACAGGTCTTCAGGTAGAGACTAGCAAACAAATAGTTTGCTTATTAAATATAGCTGATTATGAAAACATTAGGTTTAGGCATACAGGTGTAATTTATTTTGTTAAAGCAAGTGGGAATGTTAAGTATTATTCGGATGGCCACGATTCAAATGGTTGCATATGGGTGAATCTAAAATTCATAGAAGATTATAGTTGCACTCCGTTTGTGAGAAATATCATTGCAAAATGGGATATCTTAAGAGCCTCTTTTCAAAATCAGAGTGTTTCCCTTTAAGCTCCTTTTCGGAAAGGGTGCAGGAAAATTCTTTCTGGGGGACTGTTAGTTTTTCCCAAAATCTTTTTCCTTATTTCTTTTGCTTGCGGAGGGGGATGTTTTTGCATCTTATGGAGGGGATATATGATTTGGTTTTATCGAATAGCGTTTTTGCCTGTTTTCCTGGTAATGGGGCCCTATTACATATGGAGAATGCTGAAACGTGGGGGGTATGGGCATCATTTTTATCATAGATTTGGGTGGGTGAGTTTTATTCCAAGAAGGAAGGGTTTTTTTAGGATATGGATTCAAGCTGTGAGTGTGGGTGAGGTTCAAGCGATAGAGCCATTGGTGAAGAAGCTGCGGGCGATGAATAAAGTTGAGGTTTTTTTGACAACAACGACCAGTACCGGATATAGGCGTGCAAAAGATGTTTTTGGAGATAACTTGTTGGGAATCAACTTCTTCCCGTTGGATTTTTGGTTGTTTAGCTTCTTAAGTTGGAATCGAATAAAGCCAGATTTATGTATTTTAATGGAGGCAGAATTGTGGCCTGAACACATAAGGCAAGGGAAGAGTAGGGGCGTTCCGGTGTTGTTGATTAATGGTCGGATGTCAGACGGTTCTTTTGAAAGGTATAAAAAGTGTAAGTGTGTAAGTAGGTTTTTGCTTAGACAGTTAGATTCCGTAGTCGCTTGTAGTGAGGGAGACAAAGAACGTTTCATAAGTTTGGGTGCTTCTGAGGAGTCGACAGTTGTTTCGGGTAATATGAAGCTCGATTTGGTCCTTGATCCACTGTCTGACAGCGAGAAATTAACGTTAAAGGAAGAATTGGGTTTTTCGAAAGACGACATTGTTCTAATGGGAGCCTCCACCTGGTCTGGTGAGGAGAAGTGGTTGATGGATGTACAAAAGGATCTGTTGAATCAAGGGTTAAAAGTTGGCCTATTGCTAGTACCTCGTCACGCAGAGCGAAGGAATGAAATTATAGAACTATTTAACAGACAAAGATTTAAGTATTCAGTTCGTTCGACCAGGAAAAAATGCAATGGAGTGAATATAGTCTTAGCTGATACAACAGGTGAGCTAAAACGCTTAGTCCAAGTAACGGATGTTGTCTTTGTCGGTAAAAGTCTGTTAGGGAACAAAGGCGGACAGTCTCCGATAGAAATAGCGGCAGCAGGGAAGGCCATGATCTATGGTTCTGCTATGAGCAATTTCCGAACAATTTGCCGCCAGTTAGAGTTCGCAGGTGGCGCTATTAAAGTCTCAGATGAAAAAGAAGGGGCCCTTATTCTAAAAAGTCTGTTATTCAACAAACCCGCACGTGATAAGCTGTCTTACAACTCACTACAATGGTTTAAACAAAATAAAGGCGCCGTCGACCGTACCTTAGAATATATCAAAAAAGAAGGCATTGGATAGAAATTGTGCTTTGGGAGATTTTCAAAAATCCATTTTGAGTCTCGCTAGAGTTAAATGTATAGCG
>MIDO01000043.1:11716-12422 GCA_001831055.1 Verrucomicrobia bacterium GWC2_42_7
AGAAAGGTTTTCGCGCTTTCCAAAGAAAAGCGATAATGCGCAAACAAAAGACTACGCTTTTTTGTTCGCGCAAAGGGATTGTTTTTTGTAACCACTTTTATGAAACTTGCTATATTTCGCATCTTTTTTATTCTTAGCTTTCCTATATTATAGTTGATCATATTGAGAGTCGAGGCGTTTTTGCGGTTCATATCGAAAGATGTAATCATCTAATCCTATTTAGCGGCAAAATCTGTAAGATTTTATTCGCTAAATCATTGGTTTTTCTTGGAAAGGTCGAGGAAAACCTTCTTTTTTACCTCAAAAAGAAGGTTTTCCGCGCCTCTATTCTCAATCTGTTTAACTATATATCTTCTTTAAGTTCAGGCAGATCGATTTTTCCACGGACCCTTGGGGGCTTGTTTGTACGGTGCCAACTGACCCTCTGCGGCTCGCTCTATCCAGCGATACACCGTCTTTACTCCTACACCGAATGCCTTAGCCACTTCACTAACATTCACTCCATCAGATACTTGTTTTAGCACCCGTTCTCTCGTTTCAATTCCATATGCTTTTGGCATCCCCCTATCCTCTCTTCTCTCTTTATATTGTCAATAGATTTTAAGTTATAATAGGAGAACATGCTTTCATCAATGGGAATCGTAAATATCCTTTGACTAGCTTCTTTCCTATGATACCTTTTCTTCCCATGCAGCTACACGGTACA
>MIDO01000044.1 GCA_001831055.1 Verrucomicrobia bacterium GWC2_42_7
AATACTCACAGGCATTGTAGGTATTTGGATTCGCAAGGAGTTTTTAGGGAATTCAATGGTCCCCACAAACAATATTTTTTCAAACAAAACTCAAATACAAAAAGATTACAGTCAACATATTACAAAAACAAACACCCTCTCCATAACTTCTTTGATCCTCCAACACCGCGCCCCCTTTGCCCGGGTAGTGGTTGTCTCCGGGTTTTCCTACGCAACCTACATCATTCCCTTTGTATTCATGAACATCTTTGTCCCTCAAGTGACATCCATTTCGCTCGAATCAATGCTTGCTTGGAATACAACCTTCCTCTTCCTTGACCTCTGCTTACTCCCTTTCTTCGGGACGCTATCCGATAAATTTTCCAGAAAAACAATCCTCATCGTCGTGTCAGCCCTCATGGCTTGTCTCTCTCCCCTATTCTTTTTCTTAATGGGATCCAACTCACTCTGCATCATCACATTAGTCCGAATTACCCTCATCCTCCTAGGTATCGCCTTCACCGCACCCTTCTACGCCTGGGCCACCGAACAATTTCCTCAAAAAAACGCAAAAATCCTCAGCGGCCTAGCCTACAGCATCGGAACCGAACTCTTCGGCCGCACAACCCCCTTTCTCTGCCTCCTCCTCTGGAACTTCACCCACTCCACCCTCGCCCCCGCTATTTATTTGGTACCACTGTCTATTGTTACAATGGTATCTTTGGGGGAACCGCTTTTGGTCACCCAAAAGCGTTCCCCCAAGCCCCCTTCGAAAAAGAGGTAGTTGCGCAGAGATAAAATTCCTAGGAATTTTATCTCTGCGCAAACTTCTTTTTTTTGGAGGGTGTTTGAGTGAAACGATATTTTTTAAAAAAATCCTGCCTTCTCAAAAATTGAACTGACGTTTTTCTGCTCCTCTTCGAAAAAGAGTTATTTGCCCACAAAACTTCTTTCTTGAGAAACTCATACTATCTCCTAGTATTTGCCCTTTTGTGTGAAATAGAAATTTGAAAAGTTTTTATTTCATACAAAAGGGTAAGAAACTCATTTTCAGAAAGGGGCTTGTGGAAAACTCATTTTGGGTGACCGAAATGGGTTTTCCACAATCAAAGCAAATCCACATTATGACAAAACTAGATCTTACGAAGGGGAAAATCATTGTTACGGGGGGAGCGGGCTTTATTGGAAGCGCGATTATTTGGGCGCTCAATAGGCGTGGAATAGACAATATTCTTGTATCGGATTTTTTGGGAAATGACGATAAGTTTAAAAATCTTGTGCCCCTCAAGTTTGCTGATTATGTTGAGGCAGATGAGCTTGCAAAGCTTATTGAGGGCAATGATTCCTGTTTGCGAGAGGTGAAGGCTATTTTTCACCTGGGGGCCTGTTCTAGTACGACAGAGAAGGATGCGCGGTATCTTATACACAATAATTACGATTATACGCGAAAGCTTGCAAAGTGGAGCATCGAACACGGCGTTGGGTTTGTTTACGCTTCTTCTGCAGCTACTTACGGGGATGGATCCCAGGGGATGAAGGATACAGATCCATTGGAACCATTGCGTCCGCTCAATATGTATGGCTACTCGAAGCATTTGTTCGACCTTTATGCTCAACAGCAGCAGTGGTTGACGCGCATATGCGGGGTCAAATATTTTAACGTTTTTGGGCCAAACGAAGGACACAAAGGCGATATGCGAAGCGTTGTTCATAAGGCTTATGAACAAATCAAGGGCACAGGCCGGGTGTCTCTATTTAAGAGCTATCATCCTGATTTCCGCGATGGAGAACAAATGCGCGATTTCTTATATGTCAAGGACGCTGTCGCCATGACTTTGTTTTTGATGGAAAATGGTTGCACGGGCATCTATAATCTAGGCTCAGGAAAAGCTCATACTTGGCTGGATCTGGTCCATCCGATCTTTGAGGCACTGAATCTCCCTGCAGCGATTGATTTTATCCCCATGCCCGAATCTCTGCGCGCAAAATACCAATATTTTACGCAGGCAGACATTTCCAAATTGCGGTCCGTTGGTTACACAAAAGAAATAACCCCTCTTGCATCCGCAGTCACCGATTATGTAAAAAATTACCTGGCCGTAGGGCGCTATTTAGGAGATGAGTAATTTTTAGGGAGCTGGGAAGGCCCAACAGCCTCCCAAAATCCTTTTCTCAAAGCCCCTTTCCGAAAGGAATAAATTCCGCCTGTCTTTTTGGTTGACTTCTTTCGGATAGCCACTTTTATCTACTCCCTTACTTATTACATCCAACACCCATGAGAATCCATAAAACAATTCTATACATAACTCATTGCCTTGCAGCAAGTTCACTATTTGGAACCGTTACATTTAAATTCCAGCACACTAGCTCAACAGAAAATACAAGTATCGTATATCCCAACCTAGCTGATTTTTGTCAACAATTTCCATATTCAGGCTACTATAAGGGCTTATCCAATAAGGAACTTGTCGGACAGTTAGAAATTACACTTGGGAATGAAGAAGTTGCATCACAATCAGAGCTAAGTCGATTGGAATGGGCAAAAAAAGTCCTTGAGAACCCCAAACTTTGCCGTATTTGTGCGGAAATAGAGAGCATTAGCCTATCGCCAGGTCTTTCATTTGCGTTCATTTTAAGTCACCAGGAAAGTTTTCCCAAAATAAAGGACCATTTCCCAGTAGTACAAGAAGAGCCTATTATTTATTATAAACAACCCAAAGTCGTGGCCCAGCACTGCAAAGGAGAGGTTCTCAACTTCAAATCTTGGGACGACTTCGAAGCTAGCCTCAAACAAATGGAAGATCCTTCATTTTCCCGTCTGACATTAGAAAGTTCCAATGCATCAGAAGAAAAATTCTTGTTTGAAACGATGGAAAAGGTTGAAGGTTTACACCGTTATGCAGCCAAGATCACGGTCATTTGGAAAAAAAAGAAATTTCAGGGTCGTACGCCAGACCTCCGTCTTTTTAACAAAGAAGATATATGGGAAACGCCACAAATGGACGGAGAAGACGCATTTTTTCCATTCCAATTCGATGAACAAAGGCTAAGTCCCATTACAGAGACAGAATATTCGAGTCAATACGTGGGTTATAAGTCTGTTAATGCCCCCTGCTATAGAAGCATAGTAAAAACATGGGGATTGGAACTAAATCCTTGTAACCCTAGACCATAAACACGCACATTTTCCCCGATTCCAATGAAAACACTTAAAATTTTTCTATGCTTTTTGGCTATAACGAATATCTCCTTTGCTTTGTCAATAAAAGTTGTACTAAGAGGAGAGCTTATAAACGGCGAGTACAGTTTTGACTCCTATCTCTACAAAAACAACGTCGATGAATTGATTCGAGATTTTCGCCCTCCCTTCTCTTTAAAAAGATACGAAGCGGCTCTACATATCAAAGAGGTTGATTACAAAACAATGCAGGCCCTCCTTTCTCTTTTAAATGAAAAGAAAATACACTTCCCTGTCATCCGAATTCAATGGGACAATCCTGCTCAAGCTCAAGATTGTCTTCTAGAGGGTTATAGTCATTCTGTAAAAGCACGAGGATATGATGTTTACGAAAAAATACAGATGCAAACCCGCTCTCCCGAAAAATAGTTTTCTAAAAAATAATTTAAGTTGAAAAAATCCCTTTCTATCATTAAGCAATAAGCTGGATGACAAAAATACATGTATTGCCTGATAACGTCGTTAATCAAATCGCAGCAGGTGAGGTTATCGAGCGTCCAGTTGCAGTCGTTAAGGAGCTGATAGAAAACAGTATAGATGCGGGTTCTACACGAATAGAAGTTGAATTTCGTTCGGGAGGAAAAAACTACATTCGAATCGAAGACAATGGTTGCGGTATGACGGAAGAAGAAGTCCTTCTCTGTATCGAACGCCATGCCACCAGCAAAATCAAAGAGGTACACGATCTCCAGCACGTAATGAGCTTCGGATTTCGTGGAGAAGCCATTCCATCCATCGCAAGCATCTCAAAGTTCACCCTGCAATCTCGCCCCCCAGAAGCCGTCAGCGGAACCGAAATATTCATAAATGGAGGGAAATTCATTCACAAACGGGCTTGCGGAATGCCCGTAGGCACACGTATTGAAGTTTCACACCTCTTCAGTAGCGTTCCTGTCCGGAGAAAGTTTCTAAAGTCCGATAAAACAGAAGCCGCCCAGATTACCCAATTGATCCGCATTTACGCCATCGCACATCCAGAAGTTTCTTTCACCCTAATCGAAGATGGAAAAAAAGTCTTCCGATCGCCCATCTGCAACACACTCAACGAGCGAGTTTTGAACATTTTCGGAGAAGAAATTGCCAATAGCATAATACAAATCAATGCCTCAGAAGGGACCCTCTCGCTGTCCGGACTTGTCAGCAAACCAGGAATCAGCCGCTCCAATAAACAAGAGATGATAACGGTCGTCAATGGCCGCCCTGTAGACTGTCGCGTCTTCAATTTTGCAATCGTCGAAAGTTACTTTTCATTCATCCCTAAAGGACGCTACCCAATCGCCTTTCTCTTCCTTCAAATAGATCCCGCTGCTATCGATGTCAATGTCCATCCCGCAAAGCGCGAGATTCGTTTCCGCAATGAGCCCCTCCTTCGTTCTTTTATCGTAAAAACAATCCAACAATCCCTTCATCTTCCCTCTTCATTGACTCCCTTTTTTGAAAAAAAAGATCCCATTCCCTCTTTTGACCCTTTACTCCCACCTCCTGCTCTGCCCCAACCTATCCACATCCAAACCCTATCGGTATCCTCACCCCGTGCGATCTCACCATTCACAAAAACGGAAGATACAACACAATACAAGAAATTCATTAACAACGTCTTACAAGAAAAAGCACCCTCCTATGCTTCGAAATCAACTTTCTTAGAAAAAAACGAAAAATCTTTTTTAAACTGGAAATTCATTTGTAACCTGAAAAACGAAAACGGTCTTTTTGAAACCCAAGAAGGCCTTCTCTTTTTAAACTGGCGCGCCGCACACGAACGCATCGCATACGATCAAATTCTATCCTCCCTTCTCGAGAAAAACACCCCTTCTCAGCCGCTCCTTTTCCCTATCCCAGTTGATTTTGACCCCGTTACCGCAGCTGCCCTAGAGGAAAACCTAGAATTTCTCCTCCAACACGGAATCGAAGTCAACCCCTTCGGTCGCAACTTGTTCCGAATCGAAGCACTCCCCATCTGGATATCAACCGGCAAAGAAGAACTCTTTGTCAGACAATTGGCTGACTTTTCCCGCGAATACGGCATTTTTATCAAAAAACCAGAAGCCGTATACGATCAAATAGCTCAAATCGCCATCGCCAAAGCCTCCAATTTTCTCTCCCCCACTACCCCCTCCGACGCCACTACCCTCGCCTCAAAGCTCATGCAATGCAAAAACGCCATCGTCTCCCCAACCGGCAAACCCACCCTCTTCGAAACCTCACTCTCCGAAATCAACCGTAAGTTCAATACGTGATCTTGGGAAAACTGCTTTTGGAAGTGGGTTGGAGAAATCAACCTTTATGGAAATAGTCTTTACCTTCTAATTCTCAGAAGGAAAACACCCGTTCAAGATTTTGAGAGGGCGGATTTTTTGTCCTCTTGGTGTACTCAACCTACTTGAAAGTGGAGTCACATTGAAGTGTTTTTATAACAGCCTGATTTTTCTGATTTTCTATTGAAAGAGACTCTGTTTAACTATAGACTGGGGTCTATTGCCTTGCATCTTTGCAAAAAACAATAGACCCCAGTCTTTGTGATTATTCTATTTATTATTAATATGAGATGTTCTTTCTCTATAGTTTAGTTTCCTGAACGATTCCAAATACCTCCATTCTCAAGTGTATTGAGTATATAACCCCGCAGAAAGATGTTAGCTTAAGTTTTCGAGTAGGCTGACTATTGTTCGCTTCCTCATATAGACCCCACAGAAAAACACCCCTTCAAGTTTTGAAGGGCGGGCTTTTTTTGCTCTCTTCATCCACAATCCAGCAGAAAGGCATTAGTTCAGGATTTCCGAGCAGGCGGGGCAAGGTGAACACGACCGAGCGTACATACGTACCTGAGGAAGTGTGAATCAGCAGACCAACGAACTCGAAAACTGAAATAATGTTTTTCTGCAGTACGTGACCGAATGTGAATCCGTAGCCCAACACACACCCAAAACTTTTTCTCTCTTTGCACAACCCCACAGAAAGATGTTAGTTTAAGAATTCGAGCAGGCGGGCAAGGTGAACATGAGGGAGCGTATTTAAATACGTGACCGAATGTGAATCCGTAGCCCAACACACTCGAAACTTAAACTAACATCTTTCTACATCAGATCGAAAGGATCTACATCTATCACGTCCAAAATATCAGAATCCATGGAGAATTTTTGGCGCAGAGCGAGGAGGCTTGGAAGGACTTTTGAGACATTATGGGTAAAGAACCAGAGATGAAAACGGTAATAGTCTTTGGCTTTTTCAAGGGGTGCGGGAGCGGGACCTCGGAGCTCTACGTGGGGATGTAATTCCTTTTGAACGACTTCTGCCCATTTTTCGATAAAAAAGGAAACTTTTTCGGGATTATGCCCTCTAAAAATATGGCGAATAATATGACGAAATGGCGGGTAATGGCATTCTTTTCTTTGGGCAAGTTCTTCGTCAAGGAAACCATCGAAGTCGTTGCGTCGAGCAAATTGAATGGGACTGCTTTGGGGATTAAAGGTTTGAATAACAACTTCTCCTGCGCGATCGCCACGACCGGCGCGACCAGACACCTGTACAATTAGCTGAAAAGCCCGCTCGTTGGCTCTGAAATCGGGCATATGCAAGGATAGATCCGCATCTAACAACCCGACGAGGGTGACGTTTGGGAAATCGAGCCCTTTTGCGATCATTTGTGTTCCGACGAGAATGTCAATTTTACCAGTGCGGAAATCGGCCAAAACTTCTCGGAATCGATTTTTTTGAGACATGGTATCTGCGTCGATCCGTACCACTTTTGCTTTCGGAATGACTTTTGCCAACAATTCCTCAACCCGTTGAGTACCAAATCCCTTCCATCGAATTTTTTGGGATTTACATTTAGGGCAAATAGAGGGGGCCGGTTGGTCATGGTTGCAGATGTGACAGCGCAGGCGTTCTTGGACACGGTGGTAAGTGAGGGTTACACTGCAATGTTCACAGACAGCAGAAAATCCGCAGTCAGGACATAACATACTTGACGAATAACCGCGCCGATTGAGGAACAGGATGGACTGCTCCTTTTTCTCAAAACGATCCCAAAGCTTTTGCAACAACATCTGAGACATCAAAACGGAAGAATTGGCATTGAACAGCTCTCGTTTCATGTCAACCAAATGAATACGAGGAAGTTGCCGATCATCAATGCGCTTAGCCAATTTGTTTAATTTGTAATCCTTAACTTGCACATTGTACAAGGACTCCAGTGAAGGCGTTGCCGATCCGAGAATGCAAGTTGCCTTACACAGCATCGCCCGATAGACAGCTGTATCGCGTCCATGATACCTGGGAATTTCTGCTTGTTTGTACGCAGGCTCATGTTCCTCGTCTACAATGATTAACTTTAGATTTTGGATAGGAGCAAATACAGCCGATCTCGCTCCAACCACCACATGCGCTTTGT